>JAGRNC010000212.1 GCA_020440935.1 Leptospiraceae bacterium
ATCTGTTTACTGTGTACTTCCCGCAGTTAGTGGCCGGTCCCATTGAGCGCGCCGGGAAATTGCTTCCCGAGCTAGGCTTTGCGCGCGTAGTGCCTGCTGAATGGATTCGCACCGGCATGCTTCTTTGCCTCTGGGGTTATTTCAAGAAGGTGTACGTAGCCGACAATTTATCGCCATTGGTTGATTATATTATCGAGGCGAAAGAACCGCCTTCGGGCGCCATGCTTTTTGCGGCCCTGCTCTTCCCAATTCAACTGTACGCGGATTTTACCGGCTACACCGACATCGCCCGGGGCCTGAGCCGGATGATGGGCATCGAATTATCGCTGAACTTCAACCATCCCTTTCTGTCCACCAATCATATCGAATTCTGGCGGCGATGGCATATTACGCTGGGCACTTTTCTGCGCGATTATCTGTACATCCCGCTGGGAGGAAGTCGCGTGGGCGCCGGCCGGGCCATGGCAAACATTATGATTGTATGGGCCCTGGGTGGGCTCTGGCACGGAGCCACCGCAGGCTACTTTGTCTGGGGACTGTACTGTGGCATCCTGGTGGTCGTCACCGGGGCCGCCCTGCCGGGAATTCAGCGATTCTACGATGCCAGGCCCCGCTTTCGTTCGTTTGCCGGGCTTGGCGGTGGCGTCTTTACATTTCTTACGTTTGCCCTGGGACTGCTTATCCTCAGAGCGCCGAGCTATGAGCGGCTGATGGAAATGCTATCGCAACTACTGGCCGTATCGGCTCCTCTGTTCAACCCGGGCTTCATCCTGGTCAGCGCGATCTTCTGGATACCATTGGTCGTAGGCGAACTCTGGCGCATTCTAAGCAGGAAAGAAGAGCCCTGGATAGAGGGTTCCTGGCAATGGCCGTTTTTCTTTTTGGCCCTCACTTTGCTTTGGGCGGCCGGCCGATTTGAGGCCAGAGAGTTCTTCTACTTCCAATTCTAAAAGCCGCGAGAGCAGACGATTCCGCCCGTACCGCGGCTTCACCATTCCACTTAATCTTGGGCTTCGCGATCGGGCACGTGGAACACTCTTCGAAGCTTTAAGGACCAACGCGTAATAATCGTATAGAGCACCGGCACCACGATCAATGTAAGACCGGTGGAAAAAGTAAGTCCCCAGGCGAAGGAGAGCGCCATCGGTACAATGAACGGATCTTCACCGCCAATGCCGTAGGCGGTGGGCAATAGACCCAGCACCGTGGTAATAGTGGTAAGAAATACTGCGCGCAACCGCATGGTACCCGCTTCCATCGCCACTTTCTCCAGATCCAGGTCCGGGTTCTCGCGATGGATCGTGTTTGCGAAATCTACCAGAACAATGGAGTCGTTTACCACTACTCCGGAAAGACCGATAATGCCCATCATCGCAAGAAAGCTGAACGGTTCCCCGTGCAACGCGAATGCAAGAATTACTCCGATTAAACTAAAAGGCACGGCCGTCAGAACAACAAGAGGTTGCAGAACAGACCGGAACAGACTGGCAAGTATCATAAAGATAATTACAACAGCGATTCCGAATGCCTTGGCCAGACTTTGCATGGACTCTTTCGTATCTTCGTTTTCTCCGCCCATCTCCATGGAATAGCCGGTGTAATCGTCTACGATTCGTTTCCCATTTTTCTTATCTTTTTCAAGGATGGCCTTGGCGGCCTCTGTTGCGGTCAGATCTTCCGTCAGGTTTGCGGTAACGGTAACCAGACGGTCGCCATCAAGGTGACTGATAGCGTTCACTCCTCTTTCGCGGACGGTATAGATCAATTTCTTGATCGGGATCTTATTACCCATGTTGTTCACCACCGAAGCCGAGTACAGACTTTCCAATCGATCCCGATACGGCGCATCCAGCATAACACGGATATCTACCTCTTCGTCCGGGCGGCGTACGCTGGTGGCTACCACACCGTCAAATGTGGCATTAACAGTTATTGCAATGGACGATGCATTGATTCCAGTCTGCGCCAGTTCTTTTTCATGGAACTTAATCCTTTCTTCCATTTTGCCGGGTTCGTTGGAATCATCAATGTCTACTACACCGGGGATGGACGCCAACAGGACTTTATAACGGTCTGCGATCTCCTCCAGGGTTTCCAGAGAGTCCCCGGTAAGCTGGATAGCCACGGGCTTACCGACGGGCGGTCCCCCCTGTAGTTTTTCCATGTCCATAACAGTCAATGTGCCTGCCAGGTCCTCGTATCCGGGCAAGGGCTCGCGCACAAGTTGCGGAAGGGGTGGCTCATCGTTCTCCTTTCTCTTTTCTTCGGCGGCCTTTCTCTGGGTAAGATATCGCTTCTGCGCCTCGGGACCTAGAATCCAGAACGTTGCCGCGCGCACATCGTCAATCGCTTCCTGAGCGCTACGCTCCCGACTGTTCTCCGGCGTCAGATAGACCAGTAGCTGCGCATATTGATTGCCGCGTCGCGTAAAAGGATCGTTTGGATTCTGTTGGATGATTCCGACTCGCGTAGTATACGTATCCAGCTCTTCTTTGGGAAGCTTCTCGACGGCCTTCTCCACTACTTCGCTATAGCGGTTCATGGTTTCCAGAGTTGTGCCGGGTTCTGCAGTGAGCTTCACATGAAACGTTTCGATGGCGCTGGGAAATAGTACAAAGCGACCAAAGGCAGACTGGACACCGATGGCCACCAGCATCATACCGCCGAGCGCCGCAAAAACCACCCATTTGTTATGCAGCGAAAACTCCAGCGACGGTTCGTAAAATCGTTTGCGGAAATTGTAGAACCAACCGCTCTCCTCTTTCATTTCTGTTCCGGCATGCGAGGTAATGCGGTTCATGTCGTACAGGTGCGACGGCAAAATGACGAGGCACTCAAACAGAGATGCCATCAATGCTATGATAATGACCAGCGGAATCGTAAATACAAACTTACCGAATATGCCGGTCATAAACATGAGCGGTCCAAATGCGGCAATCGTAGTTGTAATGGTTGCTGTTACAGGAGCCACCACCTCCACAGTGCCCTTGCGCGCCGCCTCGAAAGGCGGATAACCTTCTTCTAGATATCTATAGAAGTTTTCGCTCACAATAATGGCATCATCCACAAGAATACCGATGACGATGATTAGACCAAACATCGAAATCAGATTCAGCGTCACTCCCAGAAAATGCATTACTATGAATGCGATGCCTACGGAAGTCGGGATTCCAAGGGCCACCATGAGCGAAGTGCGCCAGCCCATAAAAAAGAAGAGCGAACCGACCACCAGGAATAGACCTATGACTGCGTTACTTCCCAGTACGCCCAGTCGGCGCTTTACATAGTACGAGACATCGTTAACGAATTCTGTGCGAATGCCTTCGGGCTCCGTGGCTTCGTATTCGGCTACCGTCTTCTTAACCGCATCTACTACATCAATAATGTCAGCGCTCTGCTGCTTGAGAACGGTGAGGCTGATCGTTGGATAGCCGCGGGTCTTGTCGATATAATCGGCTTCTTCGAAGTTTTCTTCTACGCGACCGACATCGCCCACTCGAACAAGACGGCCAATATCGTTGCCTCGAATCGGCACGCGCCGGATCTCATCCACGGTTTCCAATTCGCCCACTGTGCGAATGACCAGAGCATCCCCGTTCTCCACCACTTCGCCACCCGGGAAGTTCACATTTCGATTCTTTATTGCCTGAATAATCTGACCCAGGCCAACGTACATATCGTTCATCTTTCCCGGGTTCACGCGAACCTGGTATTCAATGTCTCGCCAGCCACGCCGGGCCACACGCGCCACTCCATCGATATCAAGAAGATGATCCTCGAGGATTTCCGCCTGATCTCGGAGTTGCTTCTCTGTGAGTACGAATTCGCCGTTCTTTTTCGTTCGACTGACGCTAACTTCTATGACCGGCGTGCGACTGGACGTTAATTCAATCACAACGGGGGTGTCGGCATCGTCCGGCAAGTCTTCGGTCCGGTCCACGGCGGAGCGAATGTCATCGATAACCTTCTGAGGATCGTCTTCATCGGGGTCGATGGTTACGGTAACAACGGACAGGTTTTCCACAGAAGTGGAGCGAAACTCTTTGATTCCATCCACTTCTTTGATCTGATCTTCGATGGGATTGGTAACGAGCTTTTCCACTTCCAGTGGTGCCGCGCCCGGGTAAGGAGTCTGGATATTTACGATATCAAAATCGATATTCGGAAATGCCTCCCGGTTCATAGTCAGCGCAATGGTGCCGCCAAACAAAACCAGCGCCATGGTGAGCAGGTTAACAAACAGGCTTCTACTTAGAAAATATTCAATAAATGCGGACATAGTACAATAGGCCAGACCACTTGCTGGTCCGGCACCTGTCAATTCGAAGCCGGGCGATAGGGCGTTACAATTGCAGGCGCTGGATGGTACCGGAATACGGAACCACTTATATGCATCGTTTTTCGTGTATTTTATGCCGTATCTCGAATCTACGAATGCGCTTGGGGTGCCTGATATCGGTAGGGTCCGCGCCATCCGGCCATGCTTCGAATCCCGCGGTAACTCCGGATGCTACCGATTCAAAAAAAAGGCGGACTTCATTTGAAGCCCGCCCTTTCCATCCGCGAAGGCGATTACCCTAATTATAGGGTGCGTTAAAATAGTCTCCCGTAGAGCAACCCGATCGACCGGCATCGATGACGGCTCCACCGGCATCCAGGCAGAACAAATACCACCATTTGCCGATTTGGTCGGGGCCTGCATGGTAGGTTCGCACCAGACCGTTCGATTTGTAGATCCGAACCGTAGCTCCCGAATCAGATATGGGCACTACCGAATAGTAAGAAGGGGTTCGGTAACGAGTCCAGTTGAAGACGCTGTAGCCGCGACGCGGCTGCGTCCAGGCGCTGCCTTTAATCGTGACGGTTTCCGGCCCAAAGCCAGTCACAACATCGTAGTCCAGCAGTAGATCGCCATTGAGCTTCGTTTTATCGTTCCAGACTACCTGCTCGGGATGCGAATAGCCATATTCCAGGTGCGAGTCAAGATCCTGCGGATGTTCGTTCCAGCTAAGGACCACACGAACCTCATCGCTTCCCAGGACCGGCGAAATGAGCACGTCCTGATTTGATGGAGTATCCACGCCCGCAGAAATCACGGTTCTATACGTTGTGGAATA
>JAGRNC010000213.1 GCA_020440935.1 Leptospiraceae bacterium
GCCGATCTGGATTGTTCCCGGGTGGACACATTGCTTCTTTGTCATGAGCTACAATCTTTTCTGCGAAACAATCCTTCCATGGCATCACGACTGCGCATCTTGCTGCTAAAGGATTTCAGGCGACCTGGACTGAACCCCTCGGAAATGCGTTCCAGTGTTCAGAAGATCGCGCGTCGCATTTTTCATCCAGTGGAAGGGGCCCTGGTTCTGGTGGAGTCTTTGTATCTTTCAGGATTAAGCGAAACGATTCTATCGGCCCGGTTTCGTAATCTGGACAATTTTCTTTATTCCAATCGAATCCAGTCCATCCGCAGCGATCCGGATCGCATCTATCAGAATGCAGTGGGTCGAATGCAGGCCCTGGGACGATCCCTGCCCTTCCTGTGGTTGTACGATCTATTTAGAGACCTATCCTCCACGGGATCCATTACTCTTCAGCCAGATGTTAATACGGGCAATCTGTTCTATGGAATCCGGAGTCCAGATACCGCCGGGGAATCGCTCGAGAACCTGGACGAATAGCCCGCGAGCCTCCTCAAGACCTTCTCGAAATGCCCGGGTTTCGGCGGCGGAGCTTGCATCTTCGCCCTGCATTCGCTTTTTTCTTTCAAAGTAAGCGAGTATGCCCTCGGAATAAAGAAACAGAGCCCGTCGGTACAGATTATATCCGTCCTTGCCCCACGGTTCCTCGGCAGAAGCAGAAGCAGAGGTCTGTTTGCTCCCTTCGAATGATTCGTTCGTAACGGACTCGGCAACACCGGTCGCAGATTCGTTTGCGGGCCAACCCCTGGATTCCAGTCGTAAAAGCAGAGTCTTACGGGCTTCGATCAGCGAATCTACGGTAACCAGTCCGGAATCCAATCGATCGGAGCGCCCGACGGTACCGGCCTGGTCCGAACCCTCGAATCTGTCAGTGGGCGGCGAATCTTCGGTTTCACCGGACGAGGACGATTGAGAATCTATGGGCGCATGGTCGGCCGTGGATTCAGTGGCAGATCCCTGGGTCGAATCCGTCCTGTCCCGATGAGAAGGGCTGGCCTGCATATCGGGATGTATTTGAAATAGCCGGCGATGAAATGCCTTTTGCAGCCTGGCTCGATCCATCGCTGCATCCAAGCCTTCCAGCCCCAGGATTCGGCAGGCCTCTCCGGTTTCCACGGCCCCATAGAAATACCTGACGCGCGAATGGTACAGCCTTTTTCTGGACCTGTGGAAGAACAGGAACTCATCCGATTATTGAATCCAGCCAACAGTAGCGACGATTGCGCTCTGATTGAGCACGGAGGGCAACCTTACCTTTACACCACCGATAGTCTGGCCGAAGGAACCCATTTTCGTATGGACTGGTCCAGCCCGGAGGACATCGCCTGGAAGCTATTGCATGTGAATCTTTCTGATCTTCTGGCCGCCGGAGGAGAGCCGGAATTCTGCCTGTGCAATCTTGGACTTCCTTCGGTGGAGGATGGTTTTGTGCACCGATTTGCAGATGCCCTTAACGCCCTTCTAGAGGAGCAACGGATTTCCCTGGTGGGCGGCGATACCTTTCGGTGCGCCACGGCCTTTTTTTCCCTCACTTTGAGCGGGCCTGCACTGCAGCCCAGGTTTCGCCGAGCAATGGCAGGCGACGATTTATATGTTTCCGGTACCCTTGGAGGATCGCGCACGGGCTATGATTGGCTGAAGAAAAACGGCATGCCAGAGGACCGTCAAAGCGAATTCGTAGATGGCAACGGGCAAGGTACCATTCCACTGAATGCGATTCGACGGCACCTTCGCCCCACCGCACCCATGGCTGCGGCACGGCAACTCAATGCCATGCAAGAAAATGGATTTCCCATCCACGGCGCCATGGATGTTAGCGATGGCATTTTTGCAGATTGCCTCCGGTTCGCGCAAAGCGCTGGATTATCCCTGGAAGTGAATCTGGATCGATTACCGCTGCACCCTGAATGTAGCGGAGAGGCTCGTTATGCGGCCTCTTCGGGTGAAGAACTGGAATTGCTTATTGCCAGCAGTGCTGCATTGCCCGATGGTTTTGTGCGAATTGGTAAATTTGGCGATTCCGAAGATTCGAAGTGCAGCTTTTTACTGCATGGGGAAAGAGTAGAGCCGGAGGGCGGCTTCGAACACTTTTCCAGCTGAACCATAGGCAATGCCACTCAGCCGCCCGGTCAGGTAAGTCCGAGCCCTATCCGTCGGTTAATTCCGCACCCGATTCCGAGTAATACTGGTTAATGTGCTCCTGCAGAATCTCCAGATCATCCTGGAGCACAGCAGTGAATTTTAGCGCGGTGTAGGTATGTTCCCCTTCTTGCCAGGAGCGAACTACACGGGCGGTGGCCTGGATGGAGCCTTCCAGCTCGGGAAAGGAGAAAGAAAGCGCCACGGGGGCTCCTTTTTCGAGCCCCTGTTCCGTCCGAATGCTTACACCGCCCAGGCTCAGATCCCGGGTCATCCCCAGGTATGCCGACTCCTCCTTGAGGGGCCGGTATTCAATTCGGAAGACCAGATCCGCTCTGGGGAACTTGCGCTTCTCTTCCATAGCCCATTCAAGTCCCGTGGCCTCCATTCGGCAAGAGTTTTGATTGCACCCAGAAGACCGATTGATTAATTTCTCCCTGTGTCCGGAATCGCTGATATCCACCGAGAGCTTACCAATTTCTCCAATTTCTTAAAAAAGAGAAATCTGAAGATTACAAACCAGCGGCTGCTAGTGGCCGAAAAGGTCTTTGAGCTGGGAACTCATTTCACCGTCGATTCCCTGGCCGAGGCCTTAAAGGATCGAAAAGGGGAAATCTCCAGAGCCACCATCTACCGAATCGTATCGCTTATGGTAGAGTCGGGACAGCTTACCGAGCACAACTTTGGCCAATCGGTGAAGTATTACGAATATATCCCGCCACGGGAGCACCATGACCATCTGGTTTGCGTGGATTGCGGTCGCATCGAAGAATTTGTTGTCCCCGAAATCGAAAAGATTCAACTGGAAATCGCAAAGAAGAACGAATTCGAACTCCAGGATCATTCGCTGAACTTATATGGGAAATGCAAACTCCTCAAAGAAACGGGCCAGTGCGACCGGCGCAAAGAAGAAGCCGACAGCCTCAAGTAAGAAATCTGCCAGGCCGCAAGCCGCGTCGAAGAAATCCAAAAGCGCCGGTTCGGTAGCCAAAAAGTCCACCAAAAAGGGAGCCGCAAAAACTTCCCGGGAAGATTCTACTATCCCAAAGCGTATGGAAGAGCTGGCTGCCACGCTACGCTACCATCAACACAAGTATTACATCGAAAATAAGCCCGAGATTAGCGATCGCAAGTTTGACGCGCTGCTCGAAGAGCTTTCCGAACTGGAAGCCAAATACCCTCAATGGAAAGTAGCCGATTCGCCCACAGGTCTCGTGGGGTCCGACCTGGAGAGTGGATTCGAAAAATTCGAGCATACCGTGCCGGTGCTTTCACTGGGCAATACGTACTCCACCGATGAAGCTGTTGCCTGGGCGGAAAAGACCGCGCGAAGCGGAGAGAAAGTCCAGATCCAGTGGAAAGTGGACGGCGCCACCCTGGTATTGTATTACACCAAAGGTCAGTTGACTCGCGCGGTGACCAGAGGATCGGGACAAATAGGCGATGTAGTTACAAACAATGCGAAGACGATTCGCAGCATTCCCCATCAACTCAAGGAAAAAGTAGACCTGGTCGCACGGGGCGAAGTGTATATGACCTTCGCAGATTTCGAAAAATTCAACGAAGAGTCAGACAATATCTATGCGAACCCAAGAAACCTATCGGCCGGTTCGCTTAAACATAAAAAGAGCCGGGACACAGCCAGACGACCGCTACGCTGGGTCGCTTTTGACGTTCACCTCAGTTCTAATCCGGACAAATTTCAATCGGATACGGATCTGCTGTCTTATGTAAACCAACTGGGTCTGCCGGTTTTCGAAGCAAATAAGATCATTGTCTTTCGCAGCGGATCAGATTTGAGAAAGGCGATCTCTTCATTTGAAGAAAAACGCGAAGAAGTAGCCTTTCCCGTGGACGGACTTGTACTCAAACTGGACGATCGATTCCGACGGCTGGATCTGGGATTTACAGCAGCCAGTCCGCGCTGGGCTACCGCGCTTAAGTTCGAGCCTGATCTCGCAGAGACTACGGTCGAGGAGATCGAAGTATTTGTGGGCCGCACCGGACGCATTACTCCCAGGGCCAGGTTGCAACCTGTCCAACTGGCCGGCACCACGGTTACTTTTGCGACGTTGCACAATGCCGATTTTATCGAAAAGCTCGGCGTGCGCGTGGGTTCGCTGGTCAGGGTCAGCAAGCGCGGCGAGATCATCCCCGCGGTGGAAGAAGTCATTGATCCGGGCAAGGGGGCGCCATTCAAGTTTCCCGATCGTTGCCCTTCTTGCTCTACGCCGCTGGTCCGCGAAGACGAAATGGTAGATTGGCTCTGCCCAAATACGCAATGTCCGGAAAAGGAAATCAGCGCCCTGGTTTTCTTCTGCCAGCGCAAACAGATGGATATGGCGGGCCTGGGCGAAAAGACTATTCGACTACTCTACGAACAAAAGTTACTCAAGAAAATCGAAGATATCTATTCGCTTCCTCAGAAGAAAGAAGCCCTGGAAGCGCTGGAAGGCTTGGGCGCAAAATCGGTACAGATCATCCTTGATGGCATTGAAAAATCCAAATCGAAACCATTTCGCACAGTGATGGCTTCTCTGGGAATGCGCGAAATCGGGCCATTTATAACCGACGTGCTTCTGCAGAATGGATTTAACTCCCTGGATCAATGGCTGACTCTGGCCAACCGGGAAGATGCACATACTGTTCTCGATGATATGGAAGGAATTGGTCCGGATACCGCCACGACCATCCTCGAGCAATTAAAGGATCCCGAAAATCTGCGAAGATTAAACGCGCTCAAGAATGCGGGCCTGCAGATGGAAGAAAAACGCGAGGCTTCCAATGTTGCCCAGACTATGGAAGGGCAGATCTGGTGCGTTACGGGCAGCTTTGCGAATTTTCGCCCCAGGGATCTAGCCATGGATGAAATCCGCAAACGGGGCGGCCGCACCACCGGATCGGTTAGTAGCAAGACCACACATTT
>JAGRNC010000214.1 GCA_020440935.1 Leptospiraceae bacterium
CTTTGGTGATACAGCGATACTGGACACTGGCCTAAGTCGTGTAGAACAAATTGGAGTGCAGCTACTGGGCATCGTTTGCATTGGAGCCTTCTGCTTCTTTGCAACCTTAATTGTACTATGGATAATCAATCGAATGATGCCCCTCCGCGTTACTCTGGACGAAGAGCGGGAAGGCCTGAACATTTCAGAGCACCGCGCAAGAACGGATCTTATAGATTTATTCATGGTGATGGACCACCAAAAAAAAACGGGCGACCTGAGCTTTGACGTTCCTGTCGAGCCATTCACCGAAGTTGGTCAGATCGCCGAGCGCTACAACGAAGTGCTATTGAAAGTCCGCGAAACGATGGATGAAAATGAAAAGTCACGCAAGGCAATAGAAGATGCTTTCGAGAAAATCGCGTTGGAACAAAATCGCGCGGAGCGATTGCTACTCAATATACTTCCGGCCAGCGTGGCCGAGGAGCTAAAGTCTCAGAAGAAAGTCATAGCACATAGCTCCAGGGAGGTAACCATCCTCTTTGCGGATATCGTAGGCTTCACTACACTGGCCGAATCGCGTGAGCCGCAGCAGATAATTGAAATCCTAAACCGCGTCTTCTCTGTGTTTGATCGACTTACCGATACTCATCGTCTGGAAAAAATAAAAACGATTGGCGATGCTTACATGGTGGTCGGAGGACTTCCGAATTACATGCCCGATCATGCCATGGCAGTGGCCAATTTTGGCCTGGACATTCTGCGGGAAGTGGAGAAATTCCGTTTTCGCAACGGAAGAAAACTGGAAATTCGCGTAGGAATCCACACCGGACCTGTAGTGGCTGGAGTCATCGGAGAGAAGAAATTCATTTACGATATCTGGGGTGATTCGGTCAACGTTGCCAGTCGCCTGGAATCCCACAGCTTGCCCGGGCGAATCCATATATCCGAACAGACCGCGGCCATCATTGGCGATACCTTCGAATTGGAGGAACGGGGCATGGTGGAAGTGAAGGGAAAAGGATCGCTACTGACCTACTTTCTGAACGGAAGGCTGGAGCCGTCGACAGGCATGGCCGTATAAACGATCAACCTGCAAGGTCCGAGCACATTGGGACTGTCTACCGATGGTCCCATTTTATTTGGGTATTACGATCCAGCCTTCCTTAAATGGTTCGTTGGATTCAAATTCGCGCTCGCCATCTTTGATACGCACTTTTTTGAACCGATAGGGCAAGCTTACCCAGTTCTGATCATAGAAACAGACATGAAGATGCGGTTCGCTGGACATTCCGCTGTTTCCCGCTTTGCCGATGAGCTGGCCTGCTTTGATCTTTTGTCCTTCCTTTACGACAATGGAATCCTGCTGAAAGTGAGTATAAAAAGTAAAGTTACCGTCTTCTAATTGAATCGATACCGAGTTGCCGTCAAAGCCATAGGATCCGTGGTTATTGTCGGGCCGATCGGACTGGACGAAGGTCACTACTCCATCGGCCATCGCATACACCGGTTCTCCGAACATATAATAATCATCGGCATTGAGCTTCTCTCCGCCCGGCTTGATGTAGCTACCGCCCTCATCGACCCTGGAGAAGTCGTAACAGTACTGCGCAAAGCCTGTATGCGTCATGTAATTTGAATCGAATTGGGCCCAGACCATGAACCGATTGCCCAGGGGCAATGCGACATCTTTGTAGGTACGCCGCCCAGGATGAGCGCTCTGGTAGGCCTTCATGGCCTTTCGGCGATAAGACAAAGCCTCCTCTTTGACTTCTGCGGGCACCGGTCCTTTCCTGCGATATAGGGTGTAGAGTTTTTGACCGTAGTAGTCCCAGAGCTCCACCGGGTCCGAGAGTTTCTTTTCCAGGTCTTGAAAGATCGATCGCATTCGTTGATCGTTCCCGGTTACATTCAAGCCTTCTCCAATAAGATGAATCAGGTATTCGGCTTCTTTATAGTTTTTTCGGGATTTTGCCCGAAGAAAGGCGTCTTCAATCATGGATGCGATTTCTGATTGGCTCGCTGTTTTCTGCGTATCCCTGAAACGGAGCAGAAGAGTATAATCCATGACATTACGCACATCCTGGTCGTCGGGAAACTGCTTTTCCCCCTTTCGCAGATAATCAATAGCAGATTCGAAATCGCCGCTGTCTCTATACGACCGAGCCAATCTGAGAAGAATGTAACTCTGCCGCGGATCCAGTTCAAAGCCTCGCTTTAATTTTTCCTGTGCTTTTGCATGCTCCCCTTTCTCGGAAAGCTCCTTTCCCCAGTCTGCATAAGTCAGTGCGAGATTGGGTTTGAGCCATGGATTTGAGGGATACTTGCGAAGTCCAAGTTCCTGGGCCTCCGCGGCTTGCTCAAATCTGCCCAGCTTTCGCAAGGCGTTGCCCTGCCATACATAGGAACTGTCGGAATCATTGAGATTGCGGGCTTCCGTGGAAAGCTTGAGGCAACTTTCAAAGTCACCTTTGCCGTACGCATCGCCGGCGGCGGCAGTTAGCGCATATCCGAGGGTTGCCCGGCTCCGGTCCGTATTGGGGAATCTCTCGACCATTTCTCGCGCCTGCAGCAAAGCTTCCTCGGCCTTTTTCTGATTCCGTAGCGACTGATTCAGCGTAGCGTACATCCACTCTCTATCGGGAAATTCTCGAATACCCGACCGCATCAGGCTTTCCAGTGCAGACCACTGCTGCGATTGAATGAGTGTATTTGCCTTGTCTGAATACTCAGATAATGTGAGCGCCGAAAGCGGCACTTCCTGCGTAGACCAGATGCCGAGCAGGAATAGGACTGGAAGGATTCGCCGTTTCACGCTTCCTTAGACGAAAAAAAGGCGAGTACGAAAAATATTATGAAACTTCCTTACATTATTGTTACAGGCTCCTCTCGGGGCATCGGCGCAGAAATCGTCCGACAGCTTGCATCGCACAAGTCCTGGAATCAGGAATTCCAGATTCTGGCAACAGCCCGGGACAAAAGCAAAATCGGGGGTAGCGATGCGATCCGCAAATGGGCCCTGGATGTTGCATCAGCCGAATCCGTTGAGAGTCTGGCGGCCACTCTTTCAAACGAAGGAGCCGCTGTGAGAGCGATCATCAACAATGCCGGAGTGTACATCGGTGGCCGAAGCCCGATTCAAAAGGCGGAGGATCTATTCCGAGTTAACTACCACGGCCCTCGATGGCTCAGTAACATGCTATTGCCGCAATTAGCCACCGGCGGACGAATCATTCACATATCCAGCGGCATGGGCGAGCTTTCCGGGTTCTCCAAAGAAGCGGCCAGACAACTGCAAAACATCGATGAGCAGGCACTGAACGAATTGGTGGAACGCTACATAGAATGGAAAGATCAGAGCATTTCGCACGACCCTATTCTGGGATGGCCTTCCAATCCTTACTCGGCATCCAAGGGAGCATTGAATGCGCTGGCAAGGGCGCAGCATCGCGCTTGGTCGGAACGGGGGATCTGTGTAGTCAGTGTTTGTCCAGGCTGGGTGCGAACCGACATGGGCGGCTCGGGGGCAAGCCGAAGCGTAGAAAAAGGCGCAGAGACCCCGGTCTGGGCAGCCACCACACCATCCCTGGAATCCGGCCATTTTTATAGAGATATGCAGATCATTCCCTGGTAGTCCGGCTCAAAATCGCCAGACGATTTCCATGGCTTCGCAATTGCATCGAATTCATACGACGCGAAAAAGGATTGCATTCAAATAGAATCAAAGCCCAATTCAGTAGCTCGAAGTGGGGGATGTGATATGGCGATGCGAGATAAGTATCCAGATGGAGTGTTTTGTTGGGCAGATCTCCGCACCCCGGATCTGCAGGCTGCAAAATCGTTCTATGGTAGATTGCTGGGTTGGTCTTTCGAACTCTCGGGACCTCAGGATCGACCGTACTGGATGGCCACTCTACAAAACAAACCTGTAGCAGGAATGTACCAGGCGGCCAGCCTGGAGGCCTTCTGGTCCAGCTACATCTCTGTAGACAACATGGAAGCCTCCTTGCGAAAATGGGAAGCCCAGGGAGGACGAATCCTCATGCCTCCAACGAAAGCCGATAATGCCGGCACACTTGCAGTCGTTGTGGATCCTGTGGGGGCCACGGTCGTTCTCTGGCAGCCCGACACTCATCCAGGCGCCGCATTTACTCGTATTCCAAACACTCTATGCTGGAACGAACTCAACACAAGAAACGTCAAAATGGCCACGGATTTTTATGCCGGCGTGTTTGGATGGAAATACCGGACCGCGGGGACGCAGACATATCAGCAAATCCTCCAGCCTGGTGCCGATGGCGGAAACGGGGGCATAATGGACGTTACAGATATGTTCGCCGATGATGTTCCGGATTTCTGGAGCGTGTACTTTGCTGTCGAGAACACCGATGATTTCGTAGAGAAGGCGAAATCCATGGGCGGAAGCCTGCACCATGGCCCGGCCGATATCGATGCCGGTCGATTTGCCATTCTATCCGATCCCACGGGCGGCCTCTTCCAGATCATTACGCTTAAGGAAGCGAACTAGCTTGCATGTGCTGCGTATGTGACGCTTCCTATTTCGCAGAAGCAGAGGTCTTGTAGGTCTTTCGCTCGCTGAATTGGCTTGCGCAGAGCCAGAAATGAAGCAGCCTTGGACCCAATTACCATGTCGTTGGAAAAGGAAAATGCCAGCCACGAATCGACCTCCATTCCTGGAGCGAATATTCTGGCCGCAATCGCCACCCAGTTTTCCGGGGGCGTTGTCGTAACCGATCTGGACGGTCGCCTTGAGTGGGCGAACCAGGGCTTTCTCGATCTTACAGGCTATGCACTCACTGAATTGGTTGGACGCAAACCGGGTGAATTACTGCAGGGCCCCGGGAGCGACCCTGTGGTCATCAGCCAGATCAGCCAACATGTACGACAAAAGCTGCCTTTTGAAACCGAAATACTCAATTACCGTAAGGATGGCTCCGCCTACACGCTGTATCTGAAGATTGACCCAATTCGTAACGCGAAGGGAGAAATCACACACTTTGTGGGTTTCCAGACCGATGTTTCCGCCCGTCGCCGCGAACTGAATCTCGTACATTCTATTCTGGAAAGCGCCCAGCATGGGATCGTAACGACCAACTTGCAGGG
>JAGRNC010000215.1:0-475 GCA_020440935.1 Leptospiraceae bacterium
AGAAGGAGGTCTCCGAATTGGCGCTTACCATGCTTATCCAGCAGCTTACCGATTGGAGCGCCAGCCATGCATCGCCCACGCTGATCTTTCCTGTAAGAGAGAACTGCCTGGAGTTAGCTTATGTGCTGCATCGATTGCAGGAAACGATTCCCGAGGGCTCCGAATTGTCTCTGGAGCTAGATGAACGCGAGCTTCGGGATTATCTCGACTGGGCATCCGAGAACCGCGCCGAACCTTCGATTCCCCTGGGAATCCGGAATCCCGGCACAGGATACTTAAATATTCAGGAATTGGGCACAGTTCCACTTACCTTTCTAAAGCTAGGCTCGGAACGGTGTCGCCATCTTCGGGAGAATCCTGCCGATCGCTCCATGGTGCAGATTACGGCTGGTATGGCTCATAGTTTGAATGTACTCTGCATTGCGGACGGTCCGCAAACGCCGGAATCGGCCACCTTGCTGCTGGAATTGGGATG
>JAGRNC010000215.1:487-5070 GCA_020440935.1 Leptospiraceae bacterium
CCGAACGGAGCCTGCCTTCACAGTAGCCCAATGTCTGGAATTGGGATGGTCCGCTACCGAAAGGAATTGAGCGCTCCTGGCCCGGGTCTCAAAAACACTTGAAGCAAAACGTTGCTTCTCTGTTTCATCATTCATGCTAAACATTGGCGACAAAGCTCCTGATTTCACCCTGGAGGGCGATGATGGAAACCAGTTCACACTATCGGCGGCCGGGGAAGCTGTTCTTTTAGTATTTTATCCAGGCGATGATACTCCCGTATGCACAGCCCAGCTATGCGACTATCGCGATAATATCCAGGCCTTTCGTGGGCTCGGAGTACGAGTTGTAGGCCTGAGCAAAGACGGTCGCGAATCCCATATCAAATTTAAAGAAAAGCATAAGCTCCCATTTACACTTCTATCCGACACGGATCTTTCTGTGGCTGAAAAATATGGGGCCCGGGGGATGATGGGCGGAATGAAGCGAGCTGTTGTCCTGGTTGATAAAGGCGGCGCCATTCGTTATCTTCATATCGAAGCCGTTTCGCTATTCAAACGAAGTTCGGAAGAGCTCAAGGATGTGCTGGAGGGATTAAAGGCCGAAGGAACATTATAATGCACATTGTAAAGGACCTGGAAAATTTCACTCCCTTCTGGGAGCGAGCCAGTTTAACGCTCGGCGTCTTTGACGGCATGCACCGGGGCCATCAGAAGATTATTCAACGAGTGCAAAAACGGAGCAAAAAGGCGCGCAACGCCAGGGTTCTGGTGACGTATCATCCCCATCCGGACATCGTTCTCGGCAAACGCTCCTCGGTCCGTGGGGCCGAACTATTTACCTACGAAGAGAAATTGGCTTTGTTTCAGAAGTTCTCGCTTGATGTTGTTGTGTTTCTTCCGTTTACGCGCGAGCTAGCCTCCATGACCGCGCTACGGTATTTGCGCGAAATTCTTTTGGGCAAGTTGCGCGCAAAAAACATTGTCATTGGGTACGATCAATGCTTTGGTCGCGGCCGCAAGGGGGACTTCGAATTCTTAAAGCTGATGAGCAAGAAGTACGACTTTGAGGTCGATCGGATCGAGGCGGTAAAGAGCAAGGGTGAGATTATCTCCACATCGCGCATTCGAAAAGAAATCGAAAAGGGCGATGTAGTGGAGGCGAATCGACTGTTGGGTCATGATTACTTCTTGAGCGGCACTGTGGTTCGGGGATTTCAGCGAGGACAGACGATCGGATTTCCTACCGCCAACTTAGATATAGAAGAAACCAAATTGATTCCTGGGGAAGGAGTCTATGGCTGCGTTTGTGAATGGGGAGGCCAGCATTTTCGAGCGATGGTCAACGTCGGCCGAAATCCAACCTTTAAGAATGAACAAATGACCATCGAGGCATTTCTTCTAGACTTCTCCGGCGATCTATATGGCGAACGATTGCGATTATACTTTCTGCATCGTCTTCGCGATGAGCTTTCCTTCGGTTCGGTAATGGAACTTAAATCGCAGCTAGAGAAAGATCAGATCGCTGCGGCTAACATGAGTGTACCAAGCTCCTACGGACTGTAACGTACGCTAATAACAGTTAATTTTTTTCGGGGAAAACTGACAATCCGTAAGAAAAAATCTTGATCAGCTCTGACCGGGATGCCAACTTTGGAGTACGCCTTCGGGCGTAATACAAAAGATAAGTTTTGGGTTCTAAACCCAGGAGGAGTGTGAATATGAAGAAGCTGGCGTTACAGTTGGCTTGTATCGCTGCGCTCTGTGCCTTTCCGGTTGGTCTGATGGCCTCCGGCGGAGGATCCTCACAGAAGCCGCTGGCAGGAAGCTATCCCATCGTGCTGTCCCATGGACTTTTTGGCTGGGGCGATTCTGATTCCGGGGGAATCATTAGCATTGTTGAATACTGGGGTGGAATGGACGATTACCTTCGAAGCGAAGGCGTTGCCGTCTATGCGCCCACCAAAACCGCTACTCAATCTAACGAGTATCGGGCTCAAGAACTGAAGAATAAGATCAACTACTGGATGGCCGCTAACGGTTACTCCAAAGTGCATATTCTGGGACATTCCCAGGGTGGTCTGGACAGCCGATATATGGTTTCAAATCTCGGCATGTCTTCCAAGATTTCTTCGCTGACTACACTGAATACTCCGCACCGCGGAAGCCCTATTGCTGACATCACCAATGCAGTTATTCCTGACTGGCTGAAACCAAGCGTAGGCGCAGTGCTCGGCGTTGTAACCAAAATCATTTATGGTGGCGGACAACAAGATGCTCTGGCAGCTCTTGCCTCTTTAACCAAGAACGGACTGACCGTTTTCAATAACAATACTCCAAACAAATCTGGAGTTAAGTATTTCTCTTACGGATCGCACATCACAGTAACCGACGTGATTCAACACCCACTGATGGGTATTCTGCACCCAATTTGCGGATTAGGCGGTACGTTCAACGGACAGGGATTTACGAACGACGGTTTGGTGCCCGAGTCTTCCCAGAAATGGGGAACCTGGAAAGGTGGACCCAGCTACAATTTCTATGTAACTGGCGTGGATCACCTGCAGGCTTCCAACACACTGTACAGTGGCCAGACCTGGTATGACGTAGAAGCTTACTATCTGAAAATGGCGCAAAACGCCAAGAACAACCAGTAAGACAAATCTGGCCGAACTGCATTCGCGGTTCGGCCTTTTTACCTTCCTTTTCTTTTAATCCCTGGATTCGTATTCGATATGCAAAACAAGAAGCCATTATTCATTATAGGCGCCGTGCTGTTCGTGCTGGTGGTCGGCCTATTCTACATGCTACAACCTTCCGACGACTTCGCCAACGGCCCCGATCTGGAAAGCATAGATAAGCAAGAGCAGCAAATGCTGGACAGTATGTCTGAAGAAGAACGCAAGAAGCTCAAGGACGAAGCATTACTCATGTTTGATCAACCCGGCTACCTTTCATTCGAGGAAATCATGGCCGGCGCTCGGAATGGCAAAGTAAAGCTCGTCAGCGAGCTATGGAAGTTGCGTCGCAGATGTCCGCCCGACCTAAGTCCGGAAGAGTGCAACCTGAGGATCAAGATCTTCCTGCGGGAGAAATTTAATCCGGGTGGAGAGAAATTGGCGCGACTATTTGCCTATTATGTTCGCTACGAGAAGCACATGCAGCAGGAGCAACCTCCTGAAGACCTTACGCCCGAAGAGCAGTATAAATGGGTAAAAGAGCAGCGAAGAAAGATCATGGGCGAAGAGGCGGCTCACCTGATCTACGGCTACGAAGAGGCCCGGGTCGAGTTTCCTCAGAAATTTAATTCATTTCTGGCCGACACGAAAGGCTTATCAGCTGAAGAGCGGCTGAAGAAATACGAAGAAATGCGAAAAGAGCATTACGGGGACTATTACAATACAATCGTTGAGCGAGAGCCCAAGTTTAACACCTACGACGTGGAAATGACCATTCGTCAGGATCAACTGGCATCTCTGGACGCTTCCCAGCGTGATGCGCGCGTCCACGAAATCCGCAGCCAGTATTTTGGCGAAGACGGGGCCGCCCGAATGGAAGCCGTAGATAAGCAAATCCAGGAAGAACAGGAGCGAACTTCGGCTTACGAAGATGCGCGATCCAAGCTTCTGGAAGCCAATCCATCGGCTTCGGCTTCCGAAAAGGACGCCATGCTGGCGCAGCTTCGAAAAGAGTACTTTGGCGAGGAGGAAGCTGCCGAAGTAGCCAGGCGCGAAAAGATGCGCGAAGAGATGGATAAACTCAAGAATCAGTAAGGTGTCTAAGAAAAAGAAAAAGTCCGGCGCAACAGAGGCGAAAGCTAGCGCCGGCATCCTGGCTTACCTTTTTTATCCTATTTCCATCGCTCTCAGCGGCTTTCTATTTTCCCTCTCCCTGGCCCCGTATAGTAACGGTTGGGCCGGCTTTGGAAGCCTGGTGGTCATGGCTGCTCTGGCTTTCTATCTGAGACGGTCCAGTGTCTGGCTCATTCTATTTACGGGCTGGCTTCTGGCGCTTTCCTTTCAGCTCTTCGCCTTCTTCTGGATTCCAGGAACGATTCAGGTGTACGGCGGAACGTCACGGGTTGCAGCCACATTCTACGGCCTCCTTTATTCGCTGATCTATCAGCTTCGTGTGCCCCTTTTATTTCTGGGTTTCCACTATTCCTTTCGGCTTCGCTATTCGGGGCCGCTTCTGGTGGCGCTGGCCGCTTTGCTCGGAGATCGATTTGCCCCGCAGGTATTCAACTGGTACTGGGGCAATCTGACCGAGGGATGGGTACTGTGGCGGCAGCTGGCCTCTCTGGGAGGAATTTATCTTCCCGGAGCTACTCTGGCGGCTACAGCTCGCGCATTGTTTGATGCCATTCCCCTGCTGTACAAGAAATTCCCCGGCCTGGCGGTATGGAAGTTCCTCGGATTTGACGCCAAGGCTGGAAAAGCGGGACGGGGTACCTCCTCCAACGTCCAGGAATCCTGGATTCCACGTGCAGGGTCTGGCTACCGCTTCTGGCTTTCGCCTGCTTCCTTGCTCGGCGGAGTTTTAATCGTACTGATATTCGGTTATGTGCATTTGTATCGAATTGATGCGGCTCTATCCTCCGTGGAAAA
>JAGRNC010000216.1 GCA_020440935.1 Leptospiraceae bacterium
CTCAATGCCGGTATCGCCGAGGCTCTGATCGCTACAGCGGCCGGCTTGCTAGTGGCCATTCCGGCTACCTTTGCCTACAACTTTTTACGCAAGAAGTCTGAGTCCTATATACTGACTATGGAAGTTCAGGCATCGCGCCTTAAGGAATTGCTTCAGGGGTAACCATGGTTCGTTATCGAAAAGGCAAGGACGACATTGTAAGTAGCATCAACATTACTCCGTTTACCGATGTAATTTTGGTCCTCCTGATAATCTTTATGATCTCTGCTCCTGGTCTATATCAGGCATCGTTTCGCATCCAACTTCCCGGAACGTCCAGCGCCGCCGCGCAATCGGATTACCAGGTCACCATCGCTCTGGAAAAAGATGGAACAATGTACTGGAACGGCAATCCGCTGGATGAGGAAACCTTGAAAGCAAGACTCAAAGAGCTGAAGAATCCGGCCGAAAGCAAAATTCTAATCAATGCAGATTCGCATGCGGAGCACGGTAAGGTTGTGCACGTCGTGGATCTTGTGCGCTCCAGCGGAGCCCCTTCTGTCTATGTGGGAACGGTTCCGGAAAAAAGAAAATAGAGGCGGCCGCCCCGCGCCCGAGCTTGCATCAAGCATCAATGCCATAGCGTTGATGTCTGTAGGTTCCCTGATTTTTCTAGGTGTGGAGCAATGGATCGGACGCATTCTTCCGTACGATTTTCTTTACACTGCCCTGATATGCGAAGGGGCAGCCCTCTTGCTTTTCTGGTCGGCCTTTCGACTGGGTCGCATACGACGTATTACTCTGCAAAAGGCAGGGCTCTGGATTTGTGCCGCTATCAGTCTGCCCATCTCTGTGTATCTTACTCTGGTGGATGCCGGCGGCGAGATTCGCTTTGTAATGCTTCTATTCTGGTTTCTGGCCTACGGCCGCATCACCGGAATTTGGATGACTGTCCTGTACTTACTCGGTGAAACCCTGCTTCTGATACTCTCCGGAAAATTCGATTTTTTCGCAGGAAACGATCCCATTCGATCCCTGGTTCGGTCGCATCTACTGGCTCTTTCGGTGCTTCTATTTTCGCTCTGGCGGATGGACCGACCCACAATTCGCATGATGCCGGCGCGAACCATGCATTTGCTTCTGCAATGGGGCAGGCGACTGGAAACTCTGGAGTCAGCGCGTCCGATTCCGGGTCAACGATTGATGGCACCCACATCCTCAAAGGAGCTCTGGGCCTGGCTTTCCAGGGGGCATCGCAGTCGATGGCACCGATCTGTAGGTCCTACCACTGGTACCTATCGGGGCCGGGCCGCCGTATTTACTCTCCACGGATTGGATCGTCTGGCGCATTCAAAAGATCCCGTACAGTCGGCGATGGCCGCACAGCAGAGATTGGCGGATTTTCGCGAGCGACTGAGGCGTGCTGCCATACAGGCGGAACTATGGATGCAAACCGACGGGCAGACCTTCTGGGTATGGACCGAGAAGAACGATGCAACCTCCCTGTTACAAGTTTGCCAGTCCATACTGGATGCACTCATGGCCGAGCGTACTCTGGCGCGCTCCAGAGGCCTGGAATTTCCCGACCTTTCTCTTTTCCTCTACTCCGGCGATCTACTTGTTCTCGAGTCTGCAGACCCCGCATCCTATGAAATGGCAATGCCTGGCCGATCGCCCCATGAGCTACTGTCGGCGTTCCGCCATCAGGATGAATTTCCCCAGATTGCTGCCTATTGCCCGGATAGGACACCGGGCCCTGTGCTCCTTCCGCAGGACCATGAGTGGACCGAGAAGGCCAAAAAATTGCTGGATTGACACCAGCGACGGAACGATTCCGGATTGACCGACCCGATTCACGGTCCAGATTGACAATTCATAGTAATACGGTAGGCTTTATAGGAAAGCCTCTACAGGAGATTGGAATGAGTAATTGGAAACAGGATACCATCGCATTGCACGGGGGGCAGGAGCCAGACCCTACCACAAATTCCAGAGCGGTGCCTATCTATCAAACGACTTCGTATGTATTTAACGATACCGACCATGCAAGCAATCTGTTTGGACTAAAAGAGTTCGGAAACATTTACACCCGAATCATGAACCCCACTACCGATGTTCTGGAAAAGCGCATCGCACAACTTGAAGGCGGTGTGGCCGCTCTGGCAACCTCCTCAGGGCAGGCAGCCGAGACCCTGGCCATCCTGAACATCGCAGGTTCCGGCGACGAAATCATTTCATCGGCCAGCCTCTACGGTGGAACGTACAATCTATTCCACTATACTCTGCCTCAACTGGGCATCAAAGTACACTTCGTGGATCCTTCAAACCCGGAGAACTTCAAGAAAGCTATAAACGATAAGACCAAACTAATCTTCGCCGAAACCCTGGGTAACCCGGCGCTGGATGTGCTGGATTTCGAAGGAGTTTCCAAAGTAGCCCATGCAGAGGGTCTGCCGCTAATCGTTGATAACACTGCGGCATCGCCTTATCTTTGCCGTCCCTTCGATCACGGTGCGGATATCATCGTTCATTCCACCACCAAATTCATTGGCGGTCATGGAACTTCCATTGGCGGGGTGATTGTAGATAGCGGCAAATTCGCCTGGAATCAGGGCCGACATACAACTATGACTCAGCCGGATCCTTCTTACCATGGACTGAATTTCTGGGACGTATTCGGCAATTTTGAGCCTTTCGGCGGAGTAAACATCGCCTATATCCTCAAAGCGCGCGTTCAGTGGCTACGAGACATTGGCGCCGCCATGAGTCCTTTCAACGCCTGGCAATTCCTGCAGGGACTGGAAACGCTACACCTGCGGATGGAGCGGCACAGCGAGAATGCCATGAAGGTGGCCCAATTCCTCAAATCCCATCCAAAAGTGAAATGGGTGAACTACCCCGGTCTGCCGGATCATCCAAAGCATGGAAATGCAAAGAAATACATGCACCGTGGACTGTACGGCGCAATTCTGGGCTTTGGCATCGATGGCGGATTGGAAGCGGGCAAAAAATTCATTAACAACCTGAAGCTCATTTCCCATCTTGCCAACATCGGCGACGCAAAAAGTCTGGCCATACACCCGGCTTCGACCACGCATTCGCAGCTCACCGAAGACGAGCAGAAATCCACCGGAGTAACACCGGATTTTGTTCGTCTTTCCGTGGGAATCGAATCTTACGAAGACATTGAAGCGGACCTGAAGCAGGCTCTGGAAGCCTGATACTTCAGTTCCGGCAAGACCGGAAATGCCGATAATGGAAATGCCGGGGCATTTGCCCTGGCATTCAGTATTCTATGGGAAGTAAACAGGAAGGGTCTATAGAAGGCGACCTACAGGACGGTAAGATCGAAGGATACATCTCTTCGACCGGCGAGATTCAGACGCAGACGGTAAAGCTTCCGGGTTTCCAGACTCGGTCCGGTTATCGTTTGAAAGAAATCGAAATCAACTATCTAACTCTGGGAACTCTCAGCCCGGAAAAAGACAATGCAATCTTAGTCTGCCATGCGCTGAGCGGAAACGCCCATGTTGCGGGCACGCATCCTGAAACCGGCCGACCGGGATGGTGGGACTTATACGTAGGTCCTGGCAAAACCATCGATACCAATAAGTTCTTTGTAATTTGCTCCAATGTCATTGGCGGCTGCAACGGAAGTACCGGTCCCGCTTCCATCAATCCGGAAACGGGAAGAACGTACGGAATGGAATTTCCGCCCATAACCATCGAAGATATGGTTCGCGGGCAGGTGGAGCTTATCGATTATCTGGGAATCAAAAAACTCTTCTCGGTAACGGGCGGATCTATGGGCGGAATGCAGGCGCTGGTCTGGGCCACTCATTATCCCGATCGAGTGCAGACCTGTATTCCCATCGCAACATCCATGGCTCATTCGGCCATGCAAATCGCATTCAACGAAGTGGGACGGCAGGCCATTCTAAATGATCCGCTGTGGAACAAGGGACAATACAGCCGGGAAAGTCGACCGGAACATGGCCTGGCCGTGGCGCGGATGGTGGCCCACGTAACCTATCTTTCGGAATTTTCCATGCAGGATAAGTTTGGCCGTCGGCAGCAGAGGCCGCCTTCGCGGGAAGACCTGTTTCCCGTCTATTTCTCGGTGGAAAGCTATTTGCACTACCAGGGCGAAAGCTTCGTGAAGCGATTCGATCCAAACAGTTATCTTTATATTACCAAAGCCCTGGATATGTTCGATTTGCTTGGCGGAAATGCTCCCGAGGATGTATTCGCGCACATGCAGGCTCGCTTCCTCGTGGTAAGCTTTGAGTCGGACTGGCTGTACCCCACTTCTCAGTCCAGGGAATTGGTGAAGGCCTTGAAGCGATCCAGAGTAACTGTTACCTATCTGAATCTGGAAACGCCCAATGGGCATGATTCTTTTCTAATCCACAATGTAGAATTGTTTGGCGTGCTCGGGAACTTCCTGAATGTGGAGTACAGGAATATGAGAGAACAGGGAGCCATAGTCGCCAATGATTCAGGCGCTTTATGACACCGTGGCCGCCTGGGTTCCGCCCGGTAGCCATGTTCTGGACCTGGGCACCGGCGACGGAGCTTTCCTGCAGAGGCTCGTGGAGCATCGCAAGGTAGCCGCCGAAGGTGTGGAGATAGACGGAACTCTGGCCGCCCGCTGCATCGAAAGGGGCCTCGTCGTCCATCAGGGCGACATTCTGGATGGTCTGGACCAATACGGAAGAAACAGCTTTGACTATGTACTGCTCCTGGGAACGTTTCAGGAACTGATTGAGCCCTGGCGCGTTCTGGAAGAGGCCTTTCGCGTAGGGAATCGGGTTATCGTTGGATTCAACAATTTTGCCTATTGGCGAGCCCGCATTCAAATGCTGTTCCGGGGACGCTCTCCGGTCACTCCCCGAATGCCCTATCCCTGGTATCTCAGCCCTAATTTGCAGTATTTTTCCATACTGGATTTTAAAGACTTCTGCCGAACCAAGGAACTGGATCTAGAAGATATCGCTTATTTTTCTGGTCGCAGGAAGATTCGTTGGTTCTCCAATCTAATGG
>JAGRNC010000217.1 GCA_020440935.1 Leptospiraceae bacterium
TGGAAAGGACGGACTTCATCTAGTGGCCGGCGACACGTCCCATACAATCTGGGGCTGGAAAAACGACGTCCCGCCCGGCGATTTTACTGCAGACATCGATGAAAACCGGAAAAGCCTGAATGCGCTGGAAAACCTGGCCTGCCAGGCAAAATCAATCCAGATCTACCCGGGGCACCAGGAGTCCTTCGAGAATTCTTGCTCCCATAGCGAGTGAGCTGCGCCGTAATGCCGGAAGCATCTAAATTTTGCTGGCAAGGTTTTGGAATCGGCTTCACTCTAGCTGAGTGATCGTCCTTTGTTCCGAGTCTAATAGAACCGATCCCATCTCCCAGCGGCTAGATTATCAATGCCTTCAGGTCCAGCCCGATGCCATTCTTGGTGCGCTTTCCAGCGATCGAATCCAGGCGGTCATCCTGCATCTTTCCGGCCTCGCCGATACTGTCGTAGAAGCGCTGGAATCATGCCGATTGCTCCAGATCCCCGTAATCGCATACCTCGATTCGCATGAGATTTCCATTCATCAGGTGGCCCGTCTGGCCGCCCTGGGCGTTACAAACTTCCGATTCAAAGAAGACTCCACCGACTGGAACTCTTACATTTTCCAGATCCTGGATAAACAAAGAAGGCTGGGTATTTTGGAATCCACGCACCAGTTCCTGGAGACTTTGCATCTTCGCGAGATTGAACGAACCCGAGAGATTCTGGATCAACTACAAATGGGACTTATGGTTCTGGAAGGCGAAGAAGACGGACAACTAACGCACTTCAACCATCGTCTGGAAATCCTGCTCAATCGCGATCTCAGCCCGTGGCAGGGCTGGACGCTGTCGCAAATTCAGAAGACACTGGAAGGAAAGGAGGAGCGAGCTGTCTGGAATCTAACCGACCCCTGGGAGCGGCCATCCGGAACGGAGCTATTACCTCTTGGAGCTTCGTGGATCATGCGCAGCATCTTCGCCCTTTCGTCGCATGGGATGGTAGCCGTATTTCGTGATGTGTCCTTCGAGGTGGAAAGTGGACGGCTGGATCCCAGCGGATTGCCATCGTTGGACGAAGCCATCCGAATGCTGTCGCGGCAGATAGGTTGGACCATACGACATACTGGCATTCCATTTCGTCACTTTGCCGTAGCGCATTTAAGAGTGGCTCATAGCCAATTCCGTAGTAAGGCCACAGATTTCGCCGATCCGGTGAATCGAATTCGAACGCTGGCCGGCATCCTTTTCAGCGAGCGCGGCGATGCCATAATTCCCATACGCGCCGGACAGGATGATTTCTTGCTGATGGGTGCTCAGAGTCCCGATCGTTGCAAACGTCGAAGCAGGATTTACGCAGCATCGCTAGCCGAAGCGAAGGTCGGAACACTGCAAATTGGATGGTCGGTTCGTTCGCTGGATCAGAGACCGCTGCGAAATGGTTTCCAGCTAGAAGCCGAGCTAAAGCGAATTCTGGAAGAGCAGGCCCGTGTAGCAGAAGAAGCCCTACAGCGATCCGCAAAGCAATCGGGCGGCTTCCTTTATACCGATGATGGTGGATACGAGCAGTTCGCTCTTTCGTAGGGATGCGGATCGGCATCCCAGGAGATGGCCTCCGGGGGGGCCGGATCAAATTTCTACTCCTATTCCTTATTGAGCCAGTTGTACAGAAAACCAATCACTCCTGCCAGAAAGGCGATGTCGATTGCGGTGTAGCCCACATCGAACAGAACTCCATAGATATGCTCATACCAGGTAAGATTGGGATGCAGGGCCGTAAAAGGGTGCGGATGGACCGAGTTAAATGCCTGCATGAAATAGCTGCCAAACTGCACAGATAACCTGGACCACACGCTTAGAACCAGCATCGTAACGCTGCCTGGAATGGTCGTCGCTAGCACCAGGGCTTTAATGTTGAATCGCATTTTTCTCTCCTGTCTCCATGCCTTCGTCTCTAACGCACCCTGCGAAAGGCAATCATCGCGATGTCATCGGACAATTCGGTGGGTCCGTCTTTCATTACCTTTCTTCCGGTGAATGCTTCCAGATTGGAAGTCATGCTCGTCATAATTGTTTCTGGCTTTTTCTTACCCGATGCTTTTAAGATCTTTTCTATGCGACCGGTGCCAAATTGATCGCCAGCCGCATTCGCCGCCTCATTGATTCCATCGGTGTACTGAAAAAACAAATCGCCCTTCTCAAGCGTTACTTTGTGTAATTCAAGCACCGAGGCAAACGTTTCGGCATCTTCCAGTCCCAGAGGTAGCCCGCCGGCAGGCAATACTTCCACTTCATCGCTGGCATAACGAAACAATAGCCCCCGATTGTGACCGGCCGAACCAAATTCAATGGTCTGACTATTTCGATTGTAGACTCCCAGAAACATGGTGATGAAAACATAGGCCGGCGTTTCTGAATAAAGTCGATCATTTAGATCGATCAGAATATCGCGCACCGAAGTTTGCCCCAGGTGAATCAAAGAATGCAGATGGGACCGCATCATAGCCATGATCATGGCCGGTCCCGGACCGTGACCGGTGACATCGGCCATGCAAAATGCCAGCCGATCGTTGTCGATTTCGATAAAGTCAAAGTAATCTCCGCCCACTCCGGACGAGGCTCGATATAGATAGCCAAAGCTGAGTCCATCCGTAAAGCGTTCCGGCAGACTGCGGGGTAGTAGCTGGCTCTGGATTTGCTCCGCCGCCGAAAGCTCCTGAATCATAGACTCTCGATGCCGCAAATCGCGGGTCATCTGATTGAGAGTATCGGCCAGATTTCCAAGCTCATCGCGGCCCGGATAGGTAAACACAGTATTCAGGTTTCCGGCGCCCACGGCTTGAGCGCTGTCGATAATCGATTGAATTCTTCGCACAAAGAAAAGCGCAATAAGCAAGGAAACCAGAACCATCCGAATTCCAATGGAAATGGCCATATCGACCAACCGGTGTCGTTCCTTCTGCAGTCGTGCATCGATTTGCGATCGGTCCGAAAAGATGCGAGTGAAAGCCGCCGTGTTCTCCGTCATCGCACGCAATGCCAGCGCATCGCTGGGCGTCGTATCGTAGGTCCACATCAGATCCTCAAGAGCTCGACGTGGACGTACCCATTGACCATTTCCTGCAAGATAGGGTAGATAGACATTGGCGCAGGAGGATGTTTCGGAACAGGCCGTCTTGATCCATAGTCGAAGCGCTGCCCATTTTTGCTGTTTGATCTTTCGATTGGCCGCCGATCCTTCATAGCTAAAGTAGGCCGTGGGATCGTAGTTGAAGTCCAGCACTGCATCATCCATTAGCATGGAGTCCGATAGATGCATAAATGCATCACCGATCCGCTCGGACCGGGGGAATAGCTCGGCGATCTGGTTCTTGAGCAGCGGAATTTGCTTTTGCAGCGCTTCCAGGGACTTCTGCTGGTCTTCAATTTGAGCCTTTAGGTTGAGGACTGGATTATCGTCAGGGGCTTGATTTTCGCCTGCTTTTTCTGCTGCAGGTGCTGCGTTTGCAGACTGAATCTCATCGCCCAGCTCTTTGATGCGCGCCCGGGTCTCCTCTATGGCCGCTTCCACATCCTTTAGCTGACCTTGCAAACCCTCCAGGCTTTGCCGGTCCTGCGCCTTCGAAAGGGCCATCGACTCCTGCAACGCTTTTTGCTTATCTTCCTGCAAGGCAAAATAGCGTTTGTACAGATCCTGGAATTCTGCGTTACGCATCAATGCGTACTGCTTCTGATTCTCTTCCGATGCCCTGATACTTCCCATCCGCTCAACGAGCTTTTCCTGCTCGGCAATGATTTCCTTTTCCCGCGCCAGATACCGTTTCCAGGCCTGACTATCGTTACTCTCCAGGGCCTCGCGAACCAGACGGGCACGCTGGGAAATGGCCGGCTTCATGAATAGCGTTCGAACAGAAACCAGATACTGATTACTATCACGGGTAAATTCCTCATGATGCGTATCTATAGATGGTTTTCCCTGGTAGAATTCATTGCGCACTACATCCAGGGTGGCACGAATGCCTTCGTCCGTACCCACAGGCAACAGATTGATTTCCGGGTTTCCCAGGCGGTTCAGTCGATACCTTCGCTGATACAATTCCTGCAAAGTGCTGTAAAGCGCCGAGCGACGATCAGAATCCAGGTCACCCGACAGCTCCTGCTGGATACGACTAATATCGAAGTCCAGGTCTCTGCCCGGAGAGAGAAGCGAAGTGTCAAAGTAAGCCTGAAAGAAGATACCTACCGTCTGGATTCGATAGCGCGATTGGTCCAATCCTTCGAATGTAGACCGGAGGGTATCCCTGTATCCGATTTGTTGCAGGATCAGCCAATCCAGGGCTCGACCAACCTGCGTATAATTCGAAAGTATTTGCTCGACCTGTTCTTTCTTGTCCGCTTTGGAAACCTGCCGACGGGCCTGATCCACAAACGTTGCATAGTACTGCATCTGCTTGAAGGAAGCTTCTGACAAAGGATTGGTTTCGCTACTCATGGAGGCGCGCAACCGACCTTCCATGGATTCGTATTGGTCCCGATCAAAATACTTCCAGGCTTCGTCCGAGTCGGAGTCCTCACGAAAATAATCCTTCACTCCACGTAGCTCTTCAAGGAGCGAACCATAGTATCGAATTTCTTCGGTCTTTCGCTCCACAGGGTCGAGCTTACCCTGCACTTCTTGCAATGAATATTCTACAATCAGGTCGCGTTGCTGGCGAAGAGCAAGGAATAGAACGGTACCGGCCAGAGCCAGCAACATGGCCGCAGCAAACAAAGCGATTCGCGGAGCAAGACCAAATCGAATCCTTTTCATTTCAGGATTCCTCCGGCGAATTCTTCAATCCGGGCAGCCGCTTTTCCAGAATCAGTCGATTCCCGCCGGACTTGCTCTGATGCTGCACGTGCATAATCGTTCGCATCAAATAGATTCCGTATCCCCCAGGGCGACCGGCTTCTCCCAGAGACTCAGGGTTGGGAAGTTCTCCGGAGGTGGGGTCAAAAGGCGGAGCTTCATCGTCTACCACAATGCGAATGCGATCTTTCTGGAGT
>JAGRNC010000218.1 GCA_020440935.1 Leptospiraceae bacterium
AGTTGCCGGCCTTTTCCGGGCCGGCAGCCCCGGAGCTGGCCCGAATTGGCGCCATGGAACGCTTGCCAGAGGAGCCCATAAACAGGATCCTGTACAGGGGCTTTTCATGGAACAGGCAACGGAAAACACCTTTGAAAAACAAATGGGAAGGCAAGTTTCCCTGGAGAACGATCTATTGCTCGGCAAAGATCCTTCCCCGCTCATAATCAGCGGCCGTCGCTTTGCTTCTCGTCTTTTTGTTGGAACCGGTAAATTCGCTTCAAACCAGGCAATGCTCGCCGCCGTGGAAGCATCGGGCTCGGAAATGGTTACCGTCGCCCTGCGGCGGGTAGATCTCAGTAAGTCGGTGGACGAAGAAGATATGATTTCGTTGCTGGATCGGCAGAAGCTGCAGCTTTTGCCCAATACATCGGGCGCGCGGAATGCCGCCGAAGCAGTGCGCCTCGCTCAATTATCTCGCGAGATGGGGGGCGGCGAATGGGTAAAGCTCGAAGTCACGCCCGATCCAGTATACCTTCTACCCGATCCTGTGGAAACCTTACGCGCCACAGAAGAACTGGTAAAGGATGGCTTTACAGTGCTGCCTTACATGCATGCGGACCCGGTGCTCGCGCTCAGGCTGCAGGATGTGGGAGCTGCGACAGTAATGCCCCTGGGTTCGCCTATCGGTTCCAATCAGGGCATTAAGACCGAAGAAAGTATTCGCATTATTATTGAACAGGCAAGGGTGCCGGTGGTGGTCGATGCCGGCCTGGGCGCGCCCTCCCATGCGTCCCGAGCCATGGAAATGGGCGCCGATGCTGTTCTTGTAAATACCGCTCTGGCCGTTGCCCGCGATTCGGCCATGGCCGGCCTGGCATTTGCGCGCGCCACTACGGCGGGAAGGATGCATTATCTATTCGGGGGAGCTAGTTTCTCCCGGGGGGCCGGCCAATGGAGCCAGGCCACCGCATCCAGTCCACTCACCGGCTTTCTCGATGAAGAAAACAGGAGCTGAGCATGTCCGATCTCATCGTACTTCCTGAAATAGAAGAGCTGATTGAACAGCGCAAAAGTCGCGATCTAAAGAATCGTTTGAAAGAGTTACGCGCCGGCGATCTTGCGGAATTAATTCAGGATCTGCCCGATAATCATAAGGCCGTGGTTTTTCGGCTACTTCCCAGGGAATTGACGGCAGACACATTTGAATATCTGGAATTCCGATCGCAACAACATCTACTGAAGACGCTGGCCAAGAACGAAGTGGCTGCCATCTTGAATGAGATGAAGGCGGATGACCGGACCGCTCTTCTGGAAGAGTTGCCTGGCTTTGCCGTTAAGCAGCTTTTAGAACTACTCACTCCCGATGAACGAATCGTTGCAGTGCAGCACCTGGGCTATCCGGAGGACAGTGTCGGTCGACTGATGGTGCCGGATTTTATTTCTGTGCGACCGGAGTGGACCGTTCAGAAAGTACTGGAACATATCCGCAAGAATGGCAAAGATTCAGAGAGCATTAATGTAATCTATGTAACCGATGACCGCGGGCGACTGATTGACGATCTTCGAATTCGGGAGATCCTCCTTGCATCGCCGCGAAAGAAAGTCCAGGATTTGATGGATGAGTCTTATCTCTTTCTGGAGGCCTCCGATGACCGCGAGCAGGCCGTGGATGTATTCAAGAAGTATGACAGAGTGGCTTTGCCGGTGGTGAACTCTGAGCGCTTTCTGCTTGGTATTGTAACTGTGGATGACGTCCTGGATGTAATCGAAGAGGAACATACCGAGGACATCCAGAAGTTTGGTGGTCTCGATGCTCTGGAAACTCCTTACATGCATACCGGCTTTTTTCAGATGATTAAACGCCGCGTGGGCTGGCTGATCGTACTATTTATTGGCCAGATGTTTACGGTAACTGCTATGAGTTTCTTCCAGGGGGAGATTGCAGCGGCTGTGGTGCTCGGAATTTTTATTCCTCTGATTATTTCCAGTGGAGGGAACTCGGGCTCGCAGGCCGCGACCTTGATTATTCGCGCGCTTTCGCTGGGCGAGGTAAACCTCGCCGACTGGTGGGTTATCATGCGCCGGGAAATTCTGGCAGGACTTACCCTGGGCGCTATCCTTGGATTGATCGGATTTCTTCGGGTGTTAATCTGGCCGCTTTTTTCCACTGAATATGGCGAACACTTTGTACTTCTGGGAATCGTTGTCGGCGTCTCCTTATTGGGCGTAGTTTTATGGGGAACCATTACAGGCGCCATGCTTCCTCTGGCGCTGCAACGGCTGGGATTCGACCCGGCTGCATCTTCGGCGCCCTTTGTATCGATGCTTGTGGACGTTACAGGTCTGGTTATTTATTTCTCAGTAGCGCTGCTAATACTGCGAGGAACGCTCTTATAGATGCAAACCAGTTCACAAACAGAATCCAGAGAATACACCATAGGATTTCCGGATTTGAGGCCGGACTTTCCAGCCCATCCAGAAGGAAAGATGGATCCGGAAAAGAGGGATGCCGGAGGATTCGCTTCGGTGGCCGCTCGTATTCCGTTCGATGAAATCCGCGGCCAGGTCCATTCCACGACTTCGGAAGCAATACAGACGGCGCTGCGCAAAGCAAGCCTTCAGTTGCCGCTGGACTTTCAAGATTTTCTCTCCCTGTTGTCGCCAGGGGCCGATCAATCGCTGGAGCAAATGGCCGTGGCCGCCAGGGAGCTAACTCGGCAGCGATTTGGAAATGTAATCCAGATCTTTGCGCCTCTGTATCTGTCCAACGAATGCAATTCGCACTGTACCTACTGTGGCTTCAGTGTGGGCAATAACATCCGTAGAAAAACACTTAGCATGGAGGAGCTGGATCGCGAAGCAGACACTCTTTACGAACAGGGAATTCGACATATCCTACTGCTTACCGGCGAAGATTATCGGGCTACACCCGTGGAATATCTGGAGCGGGCCGCGCTCAAGATTCGCGATCGTTTCCCCAGCATTTCTATCGAGGTTTACCCGCTCAAGCGCGATGACTACGCACGGCTACGACCGGCTGGCGTGGATGGCCTTGCCGTTTACCAGGAAACCTACGATCCCGCGCGATACAAAGAAGTGCATTTGCAGGGTATGAAGCGAAGAATGGAATTTAGACTGAATTGTCCGGATCGAGCCGGTCAGGCTGGACTGCGAAGAATTTCCATTGGGGCCCTGCTCGGATTGTCCGATCCAGCCTCGGAAGTCTATATGCTGGGGCTTCACGCTCGCTATTTAATGCATCAGTTCTGGCAATCGCAAGTGGCCGTATCCCTGCCGAGGCTGCGCCAGGCTACGGGAGTTTCGAATATACCCGAAGTGCGCGATCGCGAGTTTGTTCGCTATCTTCTGGCCCTTCGATTGTTCTTACCCGATGCAAGCATTACACTTTCGACTCGCGAATCGCCCGCATTTCGGGATCATATGGCCAATCTGTGCATAACCCAGATGTCTGCAGGAAGCAAGACCGACCCCGGCGGCTACGCGGTTAGCGAGGAAGGCGATCGGGCAGCCGAACAATTCTCCATCGATGATCATCGAAGCATTTTCGAAATTCGGTCCCGGCTACAGGAATTGGGAAAAGACCCGGTGTTTCTGGACTGGAGCACTGTGCTCAAGTGAATGGCGCGCGATAATCGGGCCTAAACTGTACATCCGCTGCGGCCCGCCAATTTTGCCGGGCGCCGCTCAGCGAACGAAAACGGGGCACATGCCATAGTCAGATCCAAGGCCTATTGATGATGCTTCCAATTCTTATCCGCTTTCTGGATAAATCGTTCCGCATCCTCCAGCCAATCCGATTGAACATCTTCATCGTAATTGAGGTATAATTTCCCGTTCTTGATGGCGAAAGCTTTCGGATCGGTGGGGTAGAGCTCATCTTTTTCGGCGACCGCCCAGGCACAGTAACCGCCGTATTGGGGCATGTACTCCTCGGGATTGGCGTCAAATAGCTGCTTATGGGCTTCGCTGGAAAATCGCCAGGTTACGCCCAGGTATTTGGATTCATAGAATGGATTTCCACGAATCGCTTTACCATCGGTAAAGTAACTTACAACGTCATAGCCGGAATTTCCGAGCCCATCCTTTACATAGATTTCGCGCGCCCCAATGGCGGAGCTCAGGGATAGTAATAAAATAGTAAATAGAATCGTTCGCATTGCTGCCTCCCGAATTGGTTCCGAAGGCAGATACGTACGGTTACATCGGCGAATGGTTTTTTCGATTTCTAATTCTGCTGCAGGATACAGGTGGAGAATTCTTCGCAAGATTCCACCATGCCATTCTGGCCATTTGCATCCAGGTAGCATTGATTTACCGATTCCAGGTTTTTGGAGCATCCATTCTGGCAGCCCAGTAGAATCGTTTGCTTCTGCTTTTCGGTAGATTCCCCGGGATAGGTCTTTTCCACGCATTGAAGATAGGCCTGGCAGATTTCCGGGCAATCGGCTCCTACCAATACACCGGGGGCGGCCAGCGCCAGAAGAAGTACTAAAATGTAATACGGTCGCATAAATGTTCCTTAAGAAGGCGGCACTCTGTAGACGTGCGGAAGGTGCGTCCAGTTCATTCCAGGCAACCTGCTTTTGTGGGCTCAGAGGCATCCGAAAATCCGCACGGGTGGCCTGCCCGGGCTGCAGGGCTGGAATTTTTCACTCTTGCTTATACTTGCATGGAAGAACAATTCCTCCGATTCTGGGTCACAAATCAATCCGGAGCGGCGCGACCTATCCGGACAAATGAAAACAGGACAACGACACAGGAGATTCAAATGGAACAATTGCCCAATTCACCTTCCGAACTACTGAAGTACTGTCGGGATAAAGGAATCGATTACGTAGATGTGCGCTTTACCGACATGCTGGGAATGATGCAGCACTTCACAATGCACATCGGCGCGATGAGCGAAGAGGATTTTACCCTGGGACTGGGATTTGACGGCTCTTCCATCCGTGGCTGGAAAGCGATCAACGAATCGGA
>JAGRNC010000021.1 GCA_020440935.1 Leptospiraceae bacterium
AATTGATTAAATCGGTCCCTGTAGAGTTGGAGCCTGGACAGCAAGGAAAGAAGAAGCAAGGCTATCTCATGTAACGGGAAATCTCCTTAACTTGCTTCTTAAAGAAGCCTGGCCAGGTCGTACATAACAACACGGCCAGAATACGGAGCGCGCCAGGCATCGCCAACTTCAGTGACGTACATTTTGCAGGACTTCCAATGACCTTCCTGGCATGCAAGATCCAAATTCGTCACATCGAGAAATTCCAGACTAAACGCCGCTACAGGGCTTCCCTTCGGATCAAAGACAAGGATTGTGCCGCCACCAAAGATAGCCACAAAAAGGTAGCCGTCCGGCGCGACAGCCATCCCGTCCGGACCAATATAAGCCTGCTCCGCCGGTTCATTGTGACCTGGTCTCGGCAATAAGCGACGAACGGCCTCATCCTCGAGGTTTACAAACTCGCGAAGTGTGATGCGTGGTTGATCCAGTGCGGCAAACAGGATGCGCCGGGACAAATGCTCGCCCACATACAACCTCTGTCCATCGGGTGAAACAGCTACTCCGTTTGCATAATGAAGCCCCTCGGCGATCACCTCCGGACCAGACAATCCGAATTGGTACAGTTTTCCGACAGAAGGGGCTTCCCTATCAAAGGCACCGGAGGCCGTAAAAAATACACGGGAATCGGAAAGGCGGACAGCGAGATCGTTTGGACCATGCAGGGCCCGCTCGACACCCGATTCCAGAGCGCTTGAGAGAACCCGAAGGATTTCTGATTTCTCCGCCTCAGCTTTCGGTCTCAATTGAAGGAGGCTATTTTCATCGTAGCAGGCCACCAGTAGACTCCCATCTGGCAGCTGCGCCAGACCCGATGGACCGCAGCCCGGTCGCACATATTCCCAGGCCTGGGCGGCGGTAACCGCAGGATCTAATGATACTCGCTTGATTGCGTTCTTCGCATATTCGACGAAATAGATATATTCGCCGACAACAAGCGGCCCCTCCGGGTAGCTAGCTTTAGCCAGTATCCTGTCAGGAGTTAGATTAACTGAGATTGGCGAGCAGAAAGATAGCGCATACAGCAGAAATGCGAGTGCCGATTTGACTGTCACTCCAGCAGCTGTCCGAACTTGCACAAGGATTACCCTTCCTCCGGCTAAAAGCGCACAAATATCAAAGCCCTACCCACCGATCAGTTTCGACTTTCCAGGGCGCGCTCAACAGCTGTTGCACTTCCATGGTACAGACCCCGTCGGTAATTCGCCTCAATCGATTCGTTCATCTTCAATAGTTCGGAGGAATCTGTGGCCCATCGGCGCAAATCCTCAAATGCGGCTTCCGCGGATCTTCGCTCGGGAGTTGCCTCCTTCAGCTGGCTGGCATAATCTGCCGAATAGCCTTCATGGTCGCCCATTCGCCGAACCAGAAGCTTTGGAATTGGATAGAAAGCAAGTTCCGATGGCTTGGTAGTCAGAATGTCGCAATATGTCGCAGCATAGTCAGTAGCATACACTGCATTAAAATGGCTTTCAAATGCGAAGAGTACCGCATCATAGTCTTCAAGGATTGCCGGAAGGTTCTGCACTTCGGCCAATGTTTTGCAGATTCGAATTTGTTTGCCTTGAAATACCTTCTGCATGGCTTCGAAGAATTCGCTATGGTCTCCACAATTAATTATGGGAACGTACTTTTCCTGGGTTGTGGAGTCCGCCTGAATCATCTTTAAGAGTTGCTGAATGTATTTCTTCTGCGCCCCGGCACCCCCCACCGAAATTAGAAGACGCATTCGGTCGCCCGAGTCAATACGTTGCACTCGATCCGCGATGGAATTTTCGAGGGCCGATAGCACTGGCTGCGATACCCAGTGACCAGCAAATTCCACCGAGTCTTCCTCCACACCCATCTGTAGATAGCCGTCGCGCATATGTCTGGTCTGGACCAGGTTCAGCGCTCCAGGACAGAGTAGAAAATACTGAGGCAATGTATCGTTGACGAGATGAATGATATGCTCAAAGCCAAGCACGGAGGCAATATGCGCATTTAATGGGTACGTCGTAATAATCGGCGTAGCCCGATCCATTCCCGAATAAAGGGCGATCATTCGCGCCGCGATGCTCATGGAAAAATGCAAAGCGCCAATGCCACCTCCGGTCATGGCCTTACCCCAGGCCCACTCTACCGGGCCACCTATGTCCGCCGCCAAACGGGAGAATTGACTGTATAGTCCGTCCATTCGCTCAATGCAGGTGGATTCGTTTGATTCGATGGCCAGCAAATCGTGTAGAGCCGTGCCAATACCGCGATCCACCGCCTGGCTGTAGGCGGAAAAGGCCATTCGGTGGTGGCCATAGCCCATTCGAACGGTTCCCACATACAATTCGTATGGCTTTAGCCCGCCGATGCCGTTTCCTTCGGAGTATCCAGAAATCAAATCAACGCCCGGAAAATACGGCGATGGCCGTGCGCTAAGTTCCAACTTTGCAGCCGGTGGATACAGCGCCGTAATCCAATCCACCATCAATGGATTGACCACTTGCGCTAACAGATCTGCTTTCTTTCCAAAGAACTTATTCAAGAACGACGCTTCCTTCTACGAGATCCTTTTCTGCGCGAAGCGCCTCCGCCAGAAACAACGGTGGGCGGCGCTTCTTTTGTACTGGCTGCAGCACCGCGCTGGCCTGGTCCCGGGGGAACATCGGCGCTGGCGGCTCCTTCGAAACCTTCCATGCTTCTGTGTTCGGCGCTACCCAGATTACGGCGGCGCGCAGGAGCGGCCTGTTGTACAGGACCTTCGATCTGAACACGGAACAGAAATTCCACAACCTGGTCCTTGATCGCTTCCATTACTCCTTCAAAGATCTGAAATCCTTGAAGCTTATATTCTACCAGAGGATCCTTTTCCGAGTACGACGAAGCCCAGATTCCTTCGCGCAAATGGTCCATGGAATACAAATGCTCTTTCCAGCGAGCGTCGATGATGTCGATGGCAATACGTTTTTCAATGTAGCGGAAATTCTCTTCGCCAACGGACTCTATGCGCTGCGCATAGTACTCTTTAGCTTTCTTATTGACCAGTTCGAAAATGGCAGCTTGCGGATCACGCTCATGTTTCAGTTCTTCCGCGCTGAACTCGGCTCGGATTCCGAGGCCAGTAAGCATCCATTCCTGGAAGCCGGCCAGGTCCCAGCGAGTGGGATCGTTTGTAGCACAGAATTCCAGAACTTTCTCTTCCAGCACATCTTCGGTCCATTCCATGACTGTGTCGCGAATGGACGGCTCAAGCAATACTTTGTCCCGTTCCGCATAAATGATCTCGCGCTGACGATTCATTACATCATCGTACTCGAGTAGATGCTTTCGAATATCGAAGTTGTGGCTTTCCACGCGTTTTTGCGCTCTTGCAATGGCGCGATCCACCATCTTCGCTTCCAGCTCCTGGCCTTCGCTCATCCCCAGGCGTTCCATCAGCCCCATGATTCGCGGTCCGCCAAACAGACGCATAAGGTTGTCTTCCAGGCTCAAATAGAACCGACTGGAACCCGGATCTCCCTGGCGTCCCGATCGACCGCGCAGCTGGTTGTCGATCCGACGGGCTTCGTGCCGCTCGGTGCCGATAATATGCAAACCGCCCGCCTCTTTGACCTGCTTGTGAAAGCCAAGCCAGATGTTTGCCCGATCTAGAATCTCTTTGGCCTGTTTGGATGCAGAGCTTCCCGTGATTCGGTTCGCTTCTTCTTTTGCGCGATCAAATTGCTTTTTAAGAAGCGCTTCTTTAAAGGCCTCCACAGCCGGCTCGGTTTCTTCGAAATGTTCTAGATCTTTGAGGTAGATGGGCGCACCACCGAGTACAATGTCGGTACCTCGACCGGCCATGTTTGTGGCTACTGTTACCGCGCCAGGCTTTCCGGCATTCTCTACGATCTCGGCTTCTTTCTGGTGCTGCTTTGCATTCAGTACATTGTGTGGTATGCTATATTTTCGCAGGATTCCTGCGAGCAGTTCGGACTTCTCGATGGATACGGTGCCCACCAGCACGGGCTGCTTTCTTTCTCTGCAGTCTTCAATCTCTCGTGCGATGGCTTCGAATTTCTCCTTCTCTGTACGATACACTCGGTCGGCATAGTCGATTCTTCGCACCGGTTCGTTGGTCGGAACCACTACTACTTCCAGGTGGTAGATCTTTCGAAATTCCTCGGCCTCGGTATCTGCCGTTCCGGTCATACCGGAAAGCTTGTCATACAATCGAAAGAAGTTCTGAAATGTTACCGATGCAAGAGTCTGGGTTTCCTGCTTGATGGTCACACCTTCTTTGGCTTCGATTGCCTGGTGTAGTCCGTCGGAGTAGCGGCGACCTTCCATCAATCGTCCCGTATGCTCATCTACAATGATGACCTCGCCCTCGCGAACAACGTAGTCCACTTCCTCTTTGAATATTAAATGAGCCTTCAAAGCCTGGCTGGTATGCGCCACCAGCTCTACGTTTTCGGGAGCGTACAGGTTTTCAACGCCCAGTAGCTCCTCTACCCTGCGTACGCCTTCTTCGGTCAGAAGAACGTTCCTGGATTTTTCGTCCACATCGTAGTACCAGCCAAAGAGTACGTGGGGCTCTTCTTTTCCGGGCTCTACTTCCTTGGGTGGAGGCTCGGGGGCCTTTTCTTCGTCTCGAATGAGCTGCCGAATGGCCTTATCCAGACGATTGTATTTGTCCGTGTTTTCGTCGGCAGGACCGGATATAATGAGCGGAGTCCGGGCTTCATCGATCAGAATCGAGTCCACTTCATCCACAATGGCATAGTGGAAGCCGCGCTGCACCCGAAACTCGACTTCCGACACCATATTGTCGCGAAGGTAGTCAAAACCAAATTCGTTATTCGTTCCGTAGGTGATATCGGATCCATAGGCAACCTTACGTTGCTCGGGATTCATATCGTGCTGTATGACTCCCACGGAAACGCCCAGAAGGTCGAATACCGGTTTCATCCAGGCGGCATCCCGTCGAGCAAGATAATCGTTCACCGTAACGACATGGACGCCCTTTCCCGTTAACGAGTTGAGATACACCGGAAGAGTGGACGTAAGAGTCTTACCTTCCCCGGTTTTCATCTCTGCAATCTTTCCCTGGTGGAGCACCATTCCACCCATCATCTGAACGTCAAAATGTCGCATGCCCAGGGTTCGCCAGGCCGCCTCACGTACCAGCGCGAAGGCCTCGGGAGTGATGTCGTCTATGCTTTCGCCATCCTGGATCCGCTTGCGAAATTCATCGCTCTTGCGCGGAAAGTCCTCTGTGGCCAGCTTCTGCATTTCTGGCTCCAGATCATTGATCCTCGCAATGATCGGAAGCATGCGCTTGATATCCCGCTCATGCTTTGAACCGATTACAATCTGTATTACTTTATCCAGCATAATTGCCTCATTCGGGATTTCCCTTACTCTCCGTTTTCATTAGTTGCGCCTCCGGGGTCATCCTTTTCTTGCCTGGAATGACCAGACCCAGCAGGCACCAGAATGGAATAATTACCTCATCATCCAAAAAAAAGCACTGAAACCAGCCGCCAAAGAAGACAATGAGGAGACCAAATTTCCAGAGTCTTCCCCTGCCTCCAGCATCGAGCACCTCCAGAAGCACACTTGCCCAGAATGCCAGAAAGATGGCCGCAGCCGGCAGACCGCCTATTGCGGCAAAATTAAATAGATCGTTATGCGAATGTCCCCTTTGAATTAGGGCGTATGGATAAAATAGAAATGGCTTTGACTCGCCTGTTTCTATAATATCGCGCTCCACCGAAGCAGAAAAGGCCCCCGGACCCACCCCAAAAAGCGGATGCGCGAACATCATTTTATGGGCTGCATTCCAGACCAGTAACCGCTGGTAATCGGTATGCTTCTCTTCGCCTGTCAGACTTTCTGCGGTTTCGCGCATGCGACCGGCGCTGGAATCGGCGATTGTGAGAGCTACAGCGCTGAGAACAAGCACAGCGATTAAGGCTCCTATGGGAAACCACAATGCCCTGGCTTTTGATTTCCAGCGATTACGAATAAACCAGTAAAGCCCCACCACCGCCGAAAGTGCAATGGCAAGCAAGGCGCTGCGACCGTTGTTCAAGATCAAAACAATGCCCATGGCTACCAGCGCCAGGGCAAGCAGCAGAAATCGCCGATCCAGAAAGCTTCGGAGCGGACGTCGAACGTACCGACTGGCCAGGGAAAAAACCAAAAATAGGGTGAATAGCCCCGCCAGGGCCGCATAGGTCATATGCGTATTCTGCAGCCCGATGGGCATATAGAGATGGATTGGATCCGATGTGGAGGCAAACAGAGTTCCCACATGATGCTGGAACCGCGCCGCTGCTGTAGCCTGCCATCCATGTAGCAAATGATAGGGAATCTTGGCCAGTCGATGCAGGGTAAATATAGAGATGAATCCGGTAACCAGGATAGTGACACCGGCCCAGTAAAAACAACGAAGAAGCCAGCGTCTGGAAAGTGCATCTCTGGAGTGCGTATAGGTCCAGAGGCCGGTCAAAATCAACAGCACATCTTTTAGTTCGGTATTCCAGCCTTTGCGTAAATGCCAGAGAAAGGCATCAAATCCGTCCGACGGCACACCATCAATGGGCCACAGACCGAACCAGGCCAGAATAGACCGCACAGCCAGAGAAAGGGCCAGCCATCCAAAGAGTGCAAATCCAAAATAGAATGGTAGCGGCATCTTCCATCGCACACCGCCCGAATTCCGATTCTGGTAGGCCTCCGCAATCCAGAACAATACCGCCACAGCAGCGCCAGCGCTGACCAGACTGATGGAAATGGCCGAACCAACGATCATGATGGCCCCTCCAATAAAGGAGCCGCGGTGAATCCAACCGGATTGCTTGATGGAAAAGGATTGCATGGACACAGGGATCACGAATGAGTAAGTCCTGACTAAAAACAGTGCATTCGGCTCCCGGGCCGGGCACTCTCAGACAGGATTTGGCAGAGGTAAGGCATTGTCCAGCAGGGAAAAAATTATCGTAGTAGTAATGATTCTGGCGGGTTATCTGGCCGTCCATGGCAGTCTGGCGCACAGCGCCTCCTGGGATTTATCCTACCTGCAACAATTTGAGCATCCCCGGGCATTCAGTCGTTTTAGCACAATCCTCTACCATGCCTATCCCGGGTTGAAACCGGCCAACGCATTTGATGGAAATCCCAACACATGCTTTCGCGAACCGCTGGTAGCCGTCCACAAACGAGGTTCGGCCGCTCCTATCTGGCCCCAACCAGCTCCGGATTATTCGATGCCTTCCATTTCTGGCGAGATAGGGCTCAGTCATAGCGCGGGTTTTCCGCCCAGGCCGCACAAATGGAAAGAACTGGACATCGCATTTTGCGGCGGAGCGAATTCCTATCGGCCTTCCCGTATCGACGTGCAATGGTATCGACAGAAGCTGTACGACGTAGATCGAGATAACCGGGTTCCGGATGCTCCCGAACTCTGGAATAGCACATCCTATCGCCTGGCGCAATTTAGAACAAAAGAAGGCGAATACCGGTTGCCGGTAAATTTGGCGGAATTTCCTCAATCCAGCGGATTTCCCGATGGGTTCTATAATGTCTGGGTGCGCCTTACCTTTGTCGATGCCCCCGATCATGGCGAACTCTGCATCCGCGACATTACTATACCAGGCCAACAGTTCTTCCTGCCATTTGAGAACGATCATTCATGCCCTTCCGAAAGATAAAGAACGGTTTCACTGGATTACTGGACCTGCTGGAAAGCGCATTTCGCAGCTACCTCCGGGACGGCCTGATTACACGCGCAAATGCTATTGCCTATGCCGCTATCCTGGGGCTAATTCCACTCCTGGCCGTGCTCGTTAAATTTGCATCTATTGATAGGGCATCCTTGCAGATTCAGCTGGCACGACTGCTGGCCGCTTACGGCATCACCGAGTCCGGAAGACTACTCGTTATGCTCGACGAAATATTGGCCAGGGCCAATGCTATTGCTGGCGTGGGCACGCTCTTTGTGCTTTATTCCGCAAACAATTTGATCAGACATATGGAAGATGCCTTCAATCATGTATTTCGGGCGCCTGCAAGACCCTATTTGTTTCGGTTCGCCATCTACATCGCTTCCTTTGTGATTCTTCCAGTGCTATTGTTCACTGTAGGCGGTTTGTATCGCAAATCGGTGGCCAACCTTTCTCCTCCAGCTTACGTAGATCTTGCCTTTAAGGAGGGCAGTCTTTATCTTCTGGAATCCACCGGTCGACTGGAAGAGCGCTCCCTGGAAAGTATCAGTCAGCGAAACGTGATGGAATCGCTTAACCTGAACGCTCCCTTTCGCGACCGGATCTACGAACCCGGGGCTGGCAGAATTGTGAATCGCATAAGCGCGGATAGCTCATTGACGCCCATGGACAGCCCTTCGCTATCCGATGTTCAGGAATTTCGCAAACTCGGCGTCGACGGCGCTTTTCTGGTGATGGCTTCCGAATCGGGTCTGCTGGTGTTTTCGGACGACGGCGGGACAACCTGGGACTATCGGAGGTATCTTGCCAAGACAGAAGCCGCCCTTCGACCCGCCTTCATAGAAGATCTGATCCTTTTGCCCGATCGCATAGTGGTGCTCACTGGGGACGGCCTTCAATCTACGGTACTTGTACTGAGCCGGCCTAATCTTGCCATAATCGATGTCAATCCCATGGAATCCGCATACCGCTCCCTGTCCAGACTGCCCGACGGAATCTACGTCGGCGGAAGCGGCCGATTTCGCATCTCAAGAGACCAGGGCTTTAGTTGGTCCGGTGTTATAAATGCCAGCTTTGGTAATCGAAATGAGTTAATTCAGTCCATCCACCGCAATGCGAACGGAGACCTGGTATATCTGGGAGGCTCCGGCAATGTCTGGCTGGATACGGCCGATGGCCAACGATTGTATCCAGCGATCGCAGAAAAGCCAATGCTGGGCCACGGCGGTTTGATGCTTTCACCGGATGGACCTGGCTTCTTCTACGGAGCGGATGGCCAGGTACGGGTGTCCACCGATGGCGGCCGCACCTGGATTCCGTCCGATCTAGAACTGGAAGATGTGGATATTCTTTCCCATGCCAGTTCCGAGGATTATCTTTTTCTGGGCGGCACGAACCATTTCATCGGACAATTTCGACTCGAAGGAATCGAAACCCTGTACAATGAGTCCGGGGCTCCTGTAGGACAGAGGGCTCTCTTTGAACGCGGTCCGCAGTCGCGTTATTCCCCTGCACTTGCCAGTTTACTGCTCTTATTTTTTTATCTGCAGATCTTTGGCATCGTATGGCTGGTATTGGCGCTGCTGTTCCGCGCTCTGCCCAACCGCGACGTGTCCTGGAAGTCCGCTACGGTAGGCTCGCTATTCTCAGCGCTTTGCATCGTTGGATTCTTCTTTATTTTTCGCGTTATCGTGAGTCGATCCACGACAACGGCCGCGCTGTACGGAGTGTACGTGGCCATTCCGCTGGGGATGGTCGTGCTATTATCCACTGTGCAGATCATTCTATTTGGCCTGGAAATCTCATTTCTAATGCAGCATCCAGAGCGCATCCGAGCAGCCTATTATCTTAGAAATCCAATGCGCCTTTTGAAATTGCTTTCTTGACGATGGACGAAGGACAATGTCGATTGAGCTCTGCGATGGGCGCCTCCAACCGATCCGCTTTTGAGTGAGCTCGATCGGAGCCGCTTCCGCGAGCGGCCTTACCGCGACTTCCGCCGCGCACTATTTGCGATTTGCACTGGTAAATCTCCACTTTGATACGATAGTTCATGATAGAATGCGCGAAATGGCCTCGTAGAGTGGGCGTGTCGAACAGAGATGTCTCGCTATCTTCGTAAATCGGATGCCCCTCAGCCGATAGAATTCGGCAGGGAAAGAACCAATCTTTGCGAAATAAAGGCCGATCGCTCGAAGACAAAAGCAACAGCGTGTCGCCCGTGCGAATCCAGTACGTTTGCAGCAATAGATCCTGCTTTCGCGCCGATTGTCTGGCCGGTATCCTGGCGGCCAGCTCCGGACCTCCGGAATTGAATGCCTGGCAGTGCGCACGAACCGGGCAGTCCAGACAGCCAGGAAGACCGGATACACAGATAGTAGCCCCCAGTTCCATGAGCGCCTGGTTATGCTCGGAAGGCGCCAATGGGCTGGACTCCATCAATGCTGCGGCCATACCGTCGGTGAAGGCACGTGTAGGGTCGGCGGTGGATTCCGAGCTACCATTGTTTTCTTGCTGCTTTTTGGTGGAAGCCGGCGCCGTCGGTTGTTGTTTCCTGGTCAAAGCCGATGGCTTCTGCTGCTGTTCGCTGGTGGAAACCGATGCATTTTGAGCTTGCTCGCCATTCTGGGAGCGAAAGTCATCGAGGAACAGTCTACCCAGTACGCGATGTACATTTCCATCCAGTACATGGTGTGGCCTTTCGTAGGCAATACTGAGCACGGCGGAAGCAGTATAGGGTCCTATTCCAGGTAAGGCCAGAGCTTCGTCCATGGATTCCGGGAAATTGCCCCGATGATGCGTAAGAATGGCCTGTGCGGTCTTTTGCAGATTGCGCGCCCGATTATAGTAGCCCAGGCCCGCCCATCTTTCCATGACTTCGGACTCCGGAGCCTGGGCCAATGCGGAGACATCGGGAAACCGATGCAGGAATTTCTCATAGGCGGGCAGCATTGCCTGAACCCTGGTTTGCTGTAGCATCACTTCTGATACGAGAGTTCTATACCAGTGGACATTCGTGCGAAACGGAAGCGGTCGAGCATTCTGAGCATACCATTGCCCCAGTTGGAGCAGCATCTGCTGCCACGGACGGCCGCCTTTGCGCTGTACTGTCTTCTTCTTTGCCATCGAATTCCTGGTAGAGGCAATCGGTAGGCCCGCAGCATAAACCGACCGGCTATGTGTGCCAAGGCCAAATCATTCAGCCTGGCTCGGCTAACAATAACCAATCAGGCGTGCAGCCCGAGCGCAGATCAGCTTCCAGTACTTGAATAATGATTTACTCCAAACCGCCAGAAAGACAGAGAAAGGAGTAGCAGCATCGCGCCCACAGGAAAGCTCATATAGGATAACACCGGATGAAACAGAGTCTCGGACTGCTTTGCCAAGAAGTAGTGCGCCGGATAGAAATTTACGAAGGCGATGGGAAACATGAAAGTCAGCAAAAACCGTACAGGAAAGCTATAGATATGCACTGGATACATGAGAAATTCCCGCGCCGAGAATACCAGTAGATGCTGCAACCCTTGATTCTTGATCGCGAAGAAAGACACCGACGCGATGATAATTCGAATGGAGGCTAGAATCAGCACTCCACCAACAATACTAACTAGGAGAAAAATACCTTTTAGCGGCGTCCAATCCAAATCCACCATATTGTTTGCCACGATCAGGGCCGCCACTCCCAGGATCATATGCGCCAGGCCGCCTGGTTCAAACTTCATAGCGAGAATCTGTCCTAGTTCGGAAAGAGGCCTGAGCATCACACGATCAAATGTACCTTCGCGAACGAGCTCGGAGAATTCGGTCATCCCGGAGAAAACGGCCGAAACCATTCCGTTGCAGAGCAATAGAAGGGAGTATAGAAAGGCCACTTCGCCAGGATTCCAACCGCCCATTCGATGGAAGCGGTTGAGCATCAATGCGATGACCGATACCTGGGCTCCGTAGAATCCGATCAGAGTGAAGATGTAGGCGATAAAGCTGCCGCGGTATTCCATCTTGCTCTGGATGGCGGCGCGTAGCATTGCTTTGTAAGAAGACCATTCGCTCATTTTAGCCGCCCACGATACTCAATTTCCGCAGTCCACCCTGATAGCTCAGATAACAAAATCCGCCTACTATAGAAATGAGAACAGCATAGTGGATTAATAGCGGACCGTAGCCCATGGAAATACGATCCAAAAGAAGCATGGTAGGAAAATAAAACAGGTAAGGAAAGGGAGTATTCAGCAAGATCTTAACCAGCCAATCAGGAAAGAAATCCAGCGGAATGATGGCGCCACTGCAAAGAGTAATCATTGCATAGTAGAATATCCAGAAAGGAAAGATCTCCACAAAATAGAACGAGAAAGAACTAATCAGAAAGGACATTAAAAAGAACAATAGAAAGGCCAGCAGATATATCGGAAGAAACTGCAGAAACAATTCCGGACTTACAGGCAGGCTGATTCCAAAAACCAGAACGCAAAGCAGAAGCAACGGGATGGCCCGGGCGAAAAGCTGAAACAGACTGGAACCAAATGTATCTGAAAGATACATCAAAGGAAAGGAAAATGGCTTCATAAGATCCACAGCAATCTCGCCACTGCGGACTTTCTGGCTCAGAAGCGAATCGTTTCGTCCAAAGCTAGACTTGATCAAAGTGGACAAAACGGCATAAGCCACCATCGTTTCCCTGGTCAGCCCGTCCGCAGTCTGCCCTTCTGGAATCAGGGCTTTCCATACGCTGGTAAAAATGAAAATGTACAGAAAGGCATTCAGAAGCGCCGTGTAATACTCGAAACGATACGCCAGCGAACGCTGAAAGGACATGGATACAAACTTCCAGTAAACCATGTTACAGCTCCAGATTCTTGCCGGCGTAGATCTTTTTCAGAGTCTCGGTAAGATCCTGCTTGCCCACCGTGATTTCCTGAATCCGAGCTCCCTGCTCGCTCAGCGCTCCAATTAGACCGCTAACGCTTTCATCCACTTTCAAACGAACCTCTAAAAACTGCCCGTTCGACGGCGATGCAAGCTCAAAGCCTTTACTCTGTAGAGATCTTACATCGGTCTCCTGTTCCAGGTGGAGACTAACTATCTTTTCTTTCTGATAATTGGCAATGAAATCGTTGAGCTGACCATCGTACTGCACCTGGCCGCGGTCCAGAAGGATCAGCCTGGTGGCCAGATACTCGATATCTTCCATGTCGTGCGTCGTAAGAACGACGGTTATCTTTTGTTCCTGGTTCAGCTGTTTGATAGTCTTGCGCACCACATCCTTGGTTATAATGTCCAGACCGATGGTGGGCTCATCCAGAAAGAGGATGGGCGGATTGTGCAACAGAGAGGCCGCCAGGTCCGCCCGCATGCGCTGGCCCAGGGAAAGCTTTCGGGTTTGTTGGCCCAGGAAATCTTCCATTTTTAGAAGATCGATGAAATAATCCATACGATCCCGGAATTCCTTCTGAGGAATTCTGTAAATGGTTCGCAACAGATCGTAGCTTTCTTCCACGGGAAGGTCCCACCAGAGCTGGGTTTTCTGACCAAAAACTACGCCCAACTTTCTCGTGATTTCCTTTCGATGCTTCTCTGGATCCAGTCCATCGATTCGAATGAGACCGGAACTGGCTCGAAGGATTCCAGTGAGCATTTTAATGGTGGTGGATTTCCCGGCCCCATTCGGTCCCAGATATCCGACCAACTCACCACGACCGATGGAAAAGCTAATATCCTTAACGGCATGGATATACTCTTTCTTCCCGGAAAAGAGTCCCACGATGGAGCCCCAGAGGCCCGCCTTTCGCTTTCTGGAAACAAAAGTCTTATTAAGATTCTCTACTTGAATGAGCATGCGTTTTCGATGGACTGCCAGGATCAAAGGAACGAACTGGCAACGTGTCGACCCTCGACAGAATCCAGAAAGCGATCCGAAGGCTGACGGACCATCAAAAAAAAATCCAGCGACGGTTCCGCCTGATTGCCACCCTTCGATCGACGACCTTTTTTCTGGCCGTTGGCATTATTTTTCTCTGGTCGCCGGGCGATGTCCATCTTCTACCTTCCCTCCCTGCCTGGCTTGCATTCCTAACTCTAATTGTTGTGCATGCCCGGCTACGCAAGCGTCGCATGGCCTGCCATCGCTTGCTTTCTCTCTACGAATTCTGGAAGGAAAGACAGATGGACTGGAAAGGTGATGTGTCTGCGCATCACAGCGAGGAGAAACCAATCTATCGAGACATGCTCTTGTTGGGAGATTACTCCTTACTTGCTTTTCTGGATCATTGTATGGTGCCCGAAGGAAGCCATCGACTGAAACAATGGATGGATCTGGCTATTGAAGGTCCCGCCGCCGATGCGATTCGGAACCGGCAGCGAAAGGTCCAATCCCTGGCCGGTCTGCGAATCTTTACCGCACGATGGTTTTCCAGCGCCACCGACCTGGTGGACCCTCTTACCCATGCGGTTTCTTCGATGACCAACGCAGATCCTTCGTCAGAAGCCCGGCATTCAGAAAGACCCAATACAGCGGAGG
>JAGRNC010000219.1 GCA_020440935.1 Leptospiraceae bacterium
GGCGCCAGATTTCAGAGTAACCCATCCACGGTGTACATTCGCATTTCTCCTCGATTCTTAATGGAGCGCAACCCAATATCATGGGCTCGGATTGTTCCTTCCAGCAATCGAAAGGTGTCCTCCGAAATGTTTACCTCGTTGGTTTCTCCGGATGATTCCATGCGGCTGGCCACATTTACTGTGTCTCCCCAGATGTCGTAGCTAAACTTCTTATGTCCTACGATACCGGAAACAATGGGGCCGGAATGCACGCCGATTCGAATGGACCATGGATTTTTCTCGGTTTCAAACTGCGATCGTGCATAATCCCGAATCTCCAGGGCCGCGCGAACGCATCGCATGGCATGGTCGGAACACTCTTCGGGAATTCCGCCCGCAAACATGTAAGAATCGCCAATAGTCTTAAGCTTTTCCAGGCCATAAGAATCGATAATGTCATCGTAAGCGCTGAAATGCCGGTCCAGTTTCTCTACCAGAACCGATGGCTCCATGCGAAATGCATTGCGGCTAAACCCAACAAAATCGGTAAACACTACGGTGGCCGATTCATGGTGCACTGGAAGCGGCGTTTCATTCTCCCGGAGTTTATCGGCCACAGAATCGGGAAGAATATTCCGAAGTAGTCGGTCGCTCTTCTGCAATGCTGACTCGGCCAGGTCGTAGTAATACTTGAACAATGCCGCATTCTGCGCATTTTCCACGCGATCGGAAAGAGCACGATAGGCTTCGGTGGGGGCAAAACCTCGAGCTTCGAATCGACGCTCCTCCAGTCTTCGCATAAAAGAAAGTACATATAGTAGATGAACGAATGCAAGCCCGCGCTCCACCAGACGAGTGCGAATCATATTTTCCACGGCCGATTCGAGCAATCTTTCGCGAGCCTCTTCGGATGGATCGGCCGCATACCGAATGCGATCTAGCGTTAGCGCATTCATAAATTTAAATGTGGAATCTTCATACGAATCGCGGCCCGGAGTTCTTGCTGCGTTGTCCCACCAATCACGCATAATGTTTGCAGAATACTGCTCGGTTTGCCAGGGGACCTCCTGGCCGATCCCCGGAAAGAGACCTTCCAGTTCAGAAATCACGCCCAGGGTATGCTGTTCAAAGGTAATCCCTTCTGCCGTAACATTGGAAAGAAGCTCCGGCGATTTTTTGAGCTCTTCTCGCAGATGCACCATCAGACAGAGAGCCATTTCTCTAGATGCATTTTCTCGAGTTTCTTTTGTTTCTCTTACAAAGACCACTGCCCCTCCCGCATTCCGACGTTATTCGAAACGGATAGTGCACCGACTTTGTGGAACGGTCAATCTTTTTGTCCAGGCCGGCGATCGGTGTTCCAGGAAAGCGAGCCATTAGATCCAGGACTCTGACTAATGGGGTCCTCTGGCACCGAGGCTCGCTCCCCTATTTCCGATTCACGGCTTCCCGCAGATAATCACAGACATCCTGGCTTGCCAGAAGTCCCAGATGCCCGGTAACCATGAATGCGCGGTATTCAATTTGCGGAGCTTGGCTTCGCTTGAATAATCGGGAAAGAAACGATGGATTCTCCGCGGCGGCCTTTGCCGTGAACTCTACAAATTCTTTGCCCGCCGCACTTCGCGTGCCCACCAGGCCATCGCCAAAATACATGGAAAGCGGAGAAATGACGCTTTCCGAAACGCTGGCAAGAAGCACATGATAGCGCACTCCGGCAAGAGGCGGCACCTCTGTACGCTTCACATTCATTAATTTATCGGCATCTTCGTCCTTCCAGTCTTCTACCATGAATCCCCAGCGAAGATCTTTGATTCCATCGCTGCGCTCATCGGCAATACGCCCTACAATTCTTGTGGGATAATTCCAGATATTTTTGAGCACAAAGGTTGCGATGTGTCCAAATCGCTCGAGGAAGGAGCCATCGTTGGGTACGCCCAGCAATACCACATCGCTCAGGATCCGCTGCCATTTGCTTCTAGCTTTTTTTCCATAGTAGCCGGCGCTGCGAACCACAAGGCCGCCCATGGAATGTCCTACCAGTATGAGCCTTCGAACTTTGCCCCCTTTGCCCTTCAAAAGTTCGCTCAATAAGCGATCCAATTGCTGCCCATTTTCAGAAATATGTAAACCTGTGTTATAACGAACATATAGGCAATGCACATCGGACTCTTGCGCAAGGATTGGTCCGTAGCCAGTACCGCCCTGCATGGCCATCTGCCAGGGAACTTCATCGGACATCAGTCCATGAACAAAGATGACCAGGGTGGATTTGTCCCCGATCTGGTCGGCTGCCTCGCTGATCTCTACATCTTTTCCATCTATGCGAAAGCGCATCTTGATGGCCGACGGATCGTGAAATTCCGCCAGTCGATGACCGACGATTCCGTTTATGGCGGGTAAAACGAAATGCTTGTTTTCATCGCCCTTTTCATAGACGTATTTAATGGTCTTTCCGGCGGCCACGGCTGTATCCAGAAATCCCTGGCCCAGGTTTTTCCAGAAAGAGCTCTGGGAAGCCCCGGAACTAGTGGTTTCTTCGGAATTGTCAGATGATGGATTGGCAGACGATTCGCTGGACTCTGGCATGGCCGATGGAATCTGCAATGCGACCTGCAGTCACGGATTTTTCCTCCGTGCGCTCCGCCAGGAATAGCCATTTTTCTGAGGCTTTGATAGCCCGACACGGATTCTGGATGCGCCCCGTTTACCCCAGGGCGCATCTTTTGCGAATAATAGATACTGATCCGGACGTTTCTGGATCTTTGAAGGGATCTATCTTGCCGTTAAGGCAGTGGGCTGAAGACGCTTCTTGATTACCTTTTCAATGTTTTTCAAGAGCGGCATTTCTTCGCGGGAAACCAGCGAAGCGGCATGCCCCGGCGATCCGGCCCGGCCGGTACGACCAATGCGATGCACATAGTCTTCGGGAACGTTGGGCAAATCGAAGTTAACTACCTGTGGTAGTTGTTCGATATCCAGGCCACGGGCCGCAATGTCCGTTGCCACCAGAACACGCACCTGCCGATCTTTAAATCCTGCCAGCGCTTTGGTTCGTGCGCCCTGGCTTTTATTACCATGGATGGCCGCCGCCGAGATTCCGCTCTGTTCCAGTTTCTGGGTAAGCCGATTGGCTCCATGTTTGGTGCGGGTAAATACTAGAACCTGTTGCCAATCGCCATCATTAATGAGTCGCTTTAGCAAGCCGACTTTTCCATCTTTTTCTACGGTATATACTTTCTGATCCACGGTCACTGCTGCCGAGCTATTAGGCGTGGCCTGGATGCGCTCGGGCTTATGCAGCAGTCCTTCGGTAAGTTTTAGAATGGCCTGCGAAAAAGTCGCAGAGAATAACAGGTTTTGACGCTTCCTGGGTAATAACGCAAGAACGCGACGTATGTCGCGGATGAAGCCCATGTCCAGCATGCGATCCGCTTCGTCCAGAACCAGGGTATCGATTCTAGATAGATCGACCTTCTTCTGATCGGCCAGATCCAATAATCGACCGGGAGTAGCCACCAGAATATCGGTGCCATTTTTGAGCGCCTGAATCTGGGGCTGAATGCTGACTCCGCCAAAAACAACGGTGGAGTGAATCTTTGTAAATTGACCGTAAGCGCGCACGCTTTCGTTCACCTGTGCGGCGAGTTCGCGCGTGGGGGTAAGGATTAATACACGAAGTTCGCGCTTCCGATGGCCCGCATTCTTATGCGGTGCATTGCCAGATTCCGAATCCTGGCGTCGAGCCAGAAGATTCTCTAGAATGGGAAGGGCAAAGCTAGCAGTTTTTCCGGTGCCTGTCTGTGCTGCGGCCAGAACGTCTCGGCCGGATAGAATAACCGGAATGGCGGCCTTCTGGATTTCTGTAGGAACTGTGTAGCCTTCTTTCTTGATGGCGCGACAGATTGGTTCGGCAAGGCCGAGAGATTGAAATTGCATGGGTTTCCTCGTAAATGGTAGGTTGCTGTTTGTAGCAACGTATTTGCGAGATCCGTGCTACAGCGGCTTCGGGGCCGGTAATTCGGCCCCTACCGCTAATCTGGGGTTTAGATTAGAATCGGTTGGTTTTGGGTCGCGCTTCGTTAACAACGATTTGACGTCCCTGCACTTCTGTATCTGCCAGGGCGCTCATAGCGGCGATGGCTTCTTTCTTATTGGGCATTTCCACGAATCCAAATCCACGGGAACGGCCGGTTTCGCGGTCCATTACAATGTTTGCAGACTCAACTTCGCCATAAGCGGCAAATAGTTCGGCCAGAGATTCCTGATCGGTGTTAAAGCTGATGTTTCCAACGTATAGTTTCATTTTTAGGTCCTGAAAGTATAAAATCGCTTCGCGATCAATGTGCGATCTAGTTGAAAAGGGAAGAACAAAGGAGAAAGAAGGGCCAGGCCACTCATGCTGCTCGGGTTCTTGCGCCGAGTGATAGATTCCAGTGAAAGAAAAGCGTTAACGGCCATGATCCAGAAAGCCCCTGCATTGTAAAGCAGCATTAGGATGGCGGAAATGGGGATGGGGGCTACGCGGCCGACTTTAGTCGGCAAATCGGTGCCTCTGCGCCGAAAAAACCCACAATTTGCAGTTGCACAGAATTGGAACGTCCGTCCGAACTAGCTTCCTCCGAGAAGATCCAATGCCAGCGAATGAAGAAAAGTTCCTACTAAAAGATCACCTTTTCAACAAACAAAAGGTCCAAGCCCTGGCCGCAGACATCGCTGCCGCTTATCCAAAATTTCCGGTCCAGAAATTTGTCAAAGAATGTGTGGGGGGATTCAAAGATCGTGAGCTAAAGGCCCGCATTTCCTGGATGGCAGAATTGTTGCGAAAGCACCTGCCCCAGAATTACCGTCAGGCTACGCAGATACTATTGGAATCTCTACCCCGGCCGGCAGACCCTTCGCTTTCGGACGGCGATTTTGGCGATTTCATCTATGCACCTTTCAATGAATTCGTGGCCAAATATGGCT
>JAGRNC010000220.1 GCA_020440935.1 Leptospiraceae bacterium
CAGGCTTTAACTCCGCTGGCTTATGAAGAAGAAGGCAACATCTACCGGTACGGATTCTATGAGCAGTTAACCGCTCCTTACGATTCAGGTCATATGCTGGAACGTTCCCACGACGATTATACTCTGCGAACCCAGAACCCGCATGGCTATTTCAAAGAAGGCTCCCAATTCTTGCGAAACTACGCTGCAGACCCCGCCTGGGACGTGCAAAAACAGATGAATGGCTCCACTGAATGCATTCAGGAGCTCTTACCAATCCAGTCCAGCAAATAGGCCTCGATTCGGTAGTCCATCCAGCGACGGTCCGGGAACTCCGGATGCTTTCGCGCAAGCCACCCCACATGACCTCCGTTTAGAGTGAAATGAACTTCGATATCTTTGTACTGCGACCAGGGGATTTCATGGATTGGTTCGTGCGGAATCAACGGATCGTCCAGGGCATGGAGCAACAGCCCGGGAGTCTTAATTTTAGAAAGGTAATTACCGCCGGAGCCCACTTCGTAGTAGTGCTCGGCTCCCAGGTAGCCTCCGGCCGGCGCCGTGTACAGGGTGTCAAATCGATAGAATGTATCCGGTCGACGGTGGGCTTCCGGAAGATTTCGCGCCAATTCGCCGTACACACCGGAGTCCACTCTTAGCTTGAATTCGTTCAAAAATTGCTCGCGGTACACTCGAGCGCGATCGGAATCCATACGCACTTGAGTGGCCTTAAGATCTAGCGGTGCGCTGACCGCCACCCAGCACTCCGGGATGCGAAGAGGTAGGTCGCTCCATCGCTTTCGAATGGGACTTTCCCGTTCCAGATAGTCGGGCTGGGCTTTTCGCAATGCTCGGATTTGACGGCTACGCTCGGCGGCGGTTTCGCCCATATATTTGAGAGTCATGTTGCCGCCCAGACTGTAGCCCACCAGAGCAATTCGCTCGGACAAATTATCCATTAAAAAGGCACAGGCGGCATGAATATCCACGGTCATGGCCGCATTGTAGGTCATCCGGGCCATGTTTCTTCCGTCGCCACATTGGCGCAGATTCATCCGCACAACGTGAAATCCCCGACTCAGCAATCGTTCGGTAATCTTCACAATGTACACAGATTCCGAGCTGCCTTCCATTCCGTGGACGAGAAGCACCGCCGGAGCCTGAATGCGCTTTTGTCGGTGAATTTTTAGCAGAATTCGGTCCATGGTCCCTTCCGGGCTTGGCAGGGCCACTGTGGATAGATCCGATTTGAACTTTTTGCTGTTTATGTAGCTCGCCCTTCCCAGTAGATGCGTTCCAATTGTCTGGGCATGGGGGCCGCGGATTACCCCGGCGGGTCGAAACGGTACAAGTCCGTCCACTGCTTACAGTACCGTGGTGCACTCGCAAAATGATCAAGCAAAAATGAGCTGGCCCCGGCGACAAAGGCTTGCAAGAATACTCAAACATCTTAACTAATGAAATGTGACAGAAAAAAGCTCACTGTCCGGTAAAAAGCATCCGGTTCTGATTGCAGACGACCATCAACTGATCCTTACCGGATTGCAGATTGTAATTGGAGAATCCGATTCGTTTTATGTGTGCTCGGCGGGGCGCTCGGGCGAGGATGTGTATACCTATCTGAAAGAAAAAGTTCCCCGAATTGCGGTTCTGGACATCGGCATGGCCTCCGGCGAGGCCATTCGAAAAGAAGTAGATCCCGCCGTTATTGAGCGGATTGAAAAGGCTGGATTGCGCGAACCGACCCAGTATGGCGGCCTGCTCGTGGTATCCTGGCTTAAGGCCCGCTATCCGGATCTAGGAATCCTTATCATTACCCAACAAGAATCGCCGCAGGTAATTGCGGCGGCTGCCGAACTTCAGGTGGATGGGGTTATGCTTAAGGACGATGTGAACGAGAACATTCTTCCGGCGCTGTCCAGAATTGTAGAGGGCAACCCTGTATTCTCAGAAAAGGTCAAAGCAATACTGGCGCAACATGGCGAAAACAGTCCTAAGCTGAGCGATCGAGAGTGGGAGGTGTTCGAACTGGTGGCCCACGGATTCAAAGACAAAGAAATTGCCGAACGTCTGGATATATCGGCCCGAACAGTGGCATTCCACAAAGGCAATATCAAAGAAAAACTGAATGCCGAAACCACGGCAGAGCTTATCGCCTACTTCCACGAAAAACGGCGCTGAATTCTTTTCGCATCTTATCCGGGGACACGGGCTTGGAAATATATAGATGAACGTTTGGGTACTTCAGCACTCTCGTTCTAGTTTCCGGGTCGGCCGACATGGCCCAGATGGGGATCCTGGAGAACCGTTCATCTCCCTGTAAGCTCTGGATTAGATGAAATCCGTCTTCGTCGGGCATCCACAAATCGGTTAGAATTAGCCGGGGCGTTAAATCTCTCAAGATCCGCAGCGCCTGTGTTGTATTGGATGCCTCTACCGCTGCAATTTCGGGAGCCACTTGATAGAGAATGCTCCTGAGAATTTGTCGGAAAGATGGATCGTCATCGACGATGAGAATGATTGAATGGCCCTTGCTTTCGCTGCCAGGTAAATACAATCGGTTGCGGGGCAAGCTGAATAAGAACACTGTATGACCCGGGCCGCTACTCTCCAGCATCAAATCGCCGCCATGCAGCAACGCAATTTCTCGCGAAAGGATCAATCCCAGGCCGCGTCCGCGAAAAGGAGATCCTCCCGGATCGGTGGGCCCTTTGCCCGGATCGAACAGTCCCGATTGCTTCTCCAGAGGTATTCCGCTTCCTGTGTCAGAAATACGAATTGCCAGGTGATCTTCGAGCGTGGCCAGCATTCGAATTTGTCCGCCTTCCGGCATATGCGCGATAGCATTGGAAAGCAAATTGGAAACCATGCTTGAAAATAACGGAGGATCTACCAGAAACTCCCAATCAGCGGGGGCCTGCACATGCAGCGAAACTCCGGAGGTGCGGCCAGTGGCCTCAAAGCGATCGGCCGCTTCCTGGAGTAAGCCTCGTAGATTGGTCCATCGAGGCTCGAGGCCAGGCTTCCCTGTTCCGGCGCGGGAGGATTCCAGTAGCCAGTTGGAAAGATGGAGCAACTGGTCCACGGTACTTTCCATGTCTGTCACCAGCGCATCGCGCATTTCGGCGGGTAGGCCTGGACGGCGCAATAGCGGCAAATTCGTCTTTAGTGCAGCGAGCGGAGATCGGATGTCGTGCGAAACTATCCGCAATACGTTATCCTTAATTTTGCCTGCCTCATCGCTGCGAAGGGATTCGGCCATCAGCTGTCGCGTCCGTTCCCGCACGGCCGCTTCCAGGCCCTCCTGTCGAGTGCGAGCATTGGATGCCAGTCGTCGTGTTACCGATGCAGTTAGAATCAAAGCGCCCGGTATGGCCGTTAGTCGAGTCAAGCTGAAGTTTAGCAGCGAATCGATGGCCGACACGGCGCCCGCAGATGAGAGAATAATGGGAATGGGTAAACTCAATGCCAGAGCCCAGAACAGATGCGACGAATACTCAATATGATATCGCCAGGCAATAATCGAAGCCGCAAAAAGCAGGATTAACCAGAGCGGCGAAATGTACAGCATTGCAAGAATGGCAATCCGGTAGCTCAGAAGCCCAACCAGACCTACGGCCACAGCAGATGCCATGGTAATCCAGAGAGTCCATCGAAGAAGCGGGTAGTCTCTTTGCCGGAGCAGGAATCCCCGCATAAAATAAGCGAGTGCAATGGCCCCCAACGGACCGGTGAGGATGAGCAGTTGAAAAAATATGGTGCTGGGCCCACCGGGGCCGGCCGGCCAGAATTGATCGATGTAGGTTTGAAACAGCCCAAACACCAGAATAAAGCCATTTAGCTCGAGGTACGATCGATCGCCCAGGCCAGCATAACCCAGCGCATTGGCGCAAAAAAGAATCATCAGTGCGCCATAGAACAATGTTAAGAAAAGTATCTGGTAGCGATGATATTGGCGAAAGTCGATTTCCGGGTAAAGATACGCCGGCAGCCGCATTCTCGTCTGACTGCGAATACCGATGAGCAAAATACCTTTCTCCGGAAGATCCGTCAGCCGCATGGATGGGATTCGTGTTTCGCTATCCGTTTTTAGCCAGCGGCGGCTACTTCCAGCATGAAACTCACGAATGGGCGGATTCCATTCTGTATCGCGAAATAAATATACGTCAATGTACTGCAAAAAGCCATTTTCGATTTCCAGGACATAATGAGGCCCGGCTTCGGGCGAAAGTTGCAGATCTTCCAGATTGCAGCGAAAATAAATTGTGCCATCGTAATAGTCGCCATCCGGAAACTGCGACATAGGGGAAAATGAACTATGTAGAATCTGGCGCGGGGCCAGCGGGCTGCTACCGGCCGGCAGTTGTAGATACGAAAGGCATGATTCCAGCGGCTGACGCTGACGGTATGGATTTCGTATCTCTCCGCATCCCAGTACGACAAGAAAGCTCAGAATTGCTGCGGTGAGCCCCCATCGCATAAATATTACTGGCCTTTGAACGATACCAGAATCTCGGTTCTACGGTTTCGCGGCTCTGCTTTTGTGGTGTCGATGATCTTACGGTCGTCGGCAAACCCTCGAACATCGATGATTCGTTCGGCTGCAATCCCTTTGCGAGTCACCAGCGCAGTCTTTACCGATTGTGCTCGTTTTAAACTCAAGATCTTATTGCTCTGGTAGGAACCCGGGGTGTCTGTATGGCCGTGCACTCGCGCCACGGTGTTGGGAATTTCTGCCAGACCCTGACCTACCTTATCTACGATTTCCAGCGCTTTGGGCGTTAGCTGCGAGCTGCCTGTGGGAAAGGACAGGTCGCCATCGATGACGGCTACAAGTTGCTTCGTTTTTCCGTTGTCATCCAGTTCTTTTCGCAGTTGAAACCCCTGCGCTCTAAAGGAGTTTTCCAGGTCCTCCAGGATTTCTCCTTTGGCTTTGAAGTCATCCTTAACTCTT
>JAGRNC010000221.1 GCA_020440935.1 Leptospiraceae bacterium
CACTCTGAAAAATGCAACTGCCAATTTCCTTTCTTACGAAAAGCATAGCCAGGAATATCTTGCAGAAACCAAATCGGGGAATGCGCAGCGAGCTCAATGGATAGAAAAACGCCTGGAAGAAGAGGAAGATGAATTCGATTCAATTCTCGAGCAATTGCGCCATCAAGTGGAAATGGAAGTCCAGTCCGCTGGCCAGCGTAGCGAATCCCATGAATCGGCCTTGCTTTACACTTCCATCGGCCTCACCGCAGGCGCATTATTTCTGGGACTGTTGATTGCCTGGTTTGTTACACGAAATCTAGTGCGACCTGTGTACGATTTGCTGGAGGGCACAAAAGCAATCGAACAGGGGAACCTACAAACTTCGGTTCCCATTCGCAGCGACGATGAAATTGGCACGCTGACCGCCTCCTTTAACAAGATGGCCACCGAGCTACAACTGAAAGAAAGGATCAAAGAAACTTTTGGTCGATTTGTGGATCCGCGCATCGTAAGCGATTTGATTGAGCGGCCGCAAGATACAGTTCTTGAAGGCGAGCGTCGCATCATGACCGTGTTTTTCTCCGATATCGCCGATTTCACAAGCATTAGCGAAAAGCTCACTCCGGTGGCTCTGGTTCAACTAATCAATGCCTACTTGAGCCGCATGGCCGTACCGATTCAGGAGCATCGCGGAGTAATCGATAAATTTATCGGCGATGCAATCATGGCCTTCTGGGGCCCTCCGTTTACCTCTCCGTCCGAGCATGCGAACCTGGCGGCAGAAACGGCCCTTGCACAGATGGAATCTCTGAAGACCTTTCGTGATACTATCGCAGAAACTCTGGGAGTAAAAGATGCATTTCAAGACTTCCGAATTCGAATTGGTCTGGCCACCGGCGACCTTGTAGTAGGCGAAATGGGAAGCGAGCAAGCTCGCAATTATACTGTAATGGGTGACACTGTAAATCTTGCATCGCGCCTGGAAGCCATGAACAAAAATTATGGTACGTCGATTATTGTATCGGCTGGCACCAGGCAGATGCTCTCGGAATCGTTCATCACTCGGAAGCTCGATGTGATTCGAGTGAAAGGAAAGACAGAACCGGTGGCCATCCATGAACTTGTAGGTAGAGACACAGATCTATCTTCGGAACATAGACTGGCCATTCGCCGGTTTGAAGAAGCCCTGGAGCTTTACCAGAAACGCCAGTGGCCGCAGGCCCTGGTCGCATTGGAGAATCTGGATGAGTCGAAGGCTGTAGCGGTACTTCGTGAAAGAAGCAAAGAATTTCAGAAGAATCCGCCCCCCGAAAGCTGGGATGGAGTGTGGAACTACGAAACCAAGTAAGTGTTGCCCTGGATCTCTAAATCGCCCAATAATTAGAAGTAACAAAAAGGGTGAATTTAGCTCTGACCGGGTTGCAGGTCAATGCGCTCTATATTTCCACGGGCGTAGTTCGATTGTAGAGAGTTTGAAACAATCCAGCGCCCAGAACCAATAAACCACCGGCGATGGTCCAGGGTCCAGGAATCTCCGACAGCAGAACCGCCGCCAGAATTGTTCCGTAAATCGGTTCCAGACTAATAATGGCGCTTACACGGCCGGCGGAAATGCTTCGCATACTAATCGTAATCAACAAATAAGGCAGCGCAGTTAAGAAGACTCCGAGAAAAGCCAGACGCGCCCAGTCCATTGATTCCAGCTTCCAGTCCAGAAACATGACCGGCGATACCGCGGCAAAGGCAATAATGCCTTTGTACATCGAAATAGATAGGCTCGAATACTTGCGCACATACTTCCGGGTAAGCAGCATAGCGCTGGCGATCAGTATAGCGGAAAGCAATCCCCAGGCCATACCCTCGGTGGTACGATTCCAGTCAAAGCGCGGGGCAGTCCAATAGAGTCCCAGTACGATGGCCAATGCGGTGACGATGCTGGACTTTCGTATCCGTTCCTTAAATAAGAGCGGCTCCAGAAGAGCGACCCAGAGCGGAAAGGTAAAGGTGGCGATCAGGGCGGCCGCCACCGAGGTTAGCTGTACTGCAAAAATGAAAGTGTACCACTGCGCCGCCTGCAAGAGACCCAGAAAGGCCAGCGCCGCATAGTCCCTTGGCGAGTCGAAACGGAGCGATCGTTTTGCCACAATACAAACGAAAAGAAGCGTTATGGCCTCGAACAGCGAACGACCAAATAATATAGCTTCCGTGGGCGCGTTCAATATTTTGATCACTGGCCCAATAAAGCCAAGAAGCAGCGCCGAGGTGTGCGCCAGAATCAGGCTTTGCTTTTCCGGATCTTTCAATGTTTGCCCTGCGAATCGTACAAAGATTGAAAGGCGCTCCCTGGAGTCCCGGATTTCGCATTGTCGCAAAGCTCCGGTCTGATTCCACGCACAAAATACATGTCCAGATCGCCCTTATGCTTCGCTGGAATTTTGCCGCGATGCTCGCATTCGAAGAATGGATGCACAAGTTCGTACGTTTCCCTGGATATATTGACTTCGCCGGGTTGGCCGCTGGATTCAAGACGGCTGGCCAAGTTGACGGTATCTCCCCAAACATCGTACGCAAATTTTCGCGATCCCACTACTCCGGCAATCAGGTCGCCGGTGTGGATACCAAGTCGCAATTCCCAGAATGGCTGGTTTTGGCTCGATCGGCTGTTTTGCCATTGCTGCATATGCTGTTGCATTTCCAGAGCTGCCAGAACGCAGTCCACAGCATGGGTCTGATTTTCCACCGGAATCCCCCCGGCGCACATATAGGAATCACCAATGGTCTTTAACTTTTCCAACCCATGTCGATCGCAAATGGAATCAAAAGCGGAAAAGCAGCGATCCAGCTCGGCCACCAGCGCCGCCGGTTCCATGGATTCGGCAATGGTGGTAAATCCTTTGAAGTCGGTAAATAACACCGACGCTGAAGCAAAATGACGCGGCACGGTGGATCCGTTCTCTTTTAATTCTTGGGCAATTTCTTCGGGGAGAATGTTCAGTAGCAGTCGCTCGGATTTTTCTCTTTCTGCGCGAATGGTTCGCTGATCCCGCCGGCTCTGGCGAAGAAGGCGGCCGCGTTCCGATTCGCGATCAATAAAGAATGCAGACTTGAGTCCAAACAGGAAATAGAACAATAGAAAAACCAGAGCTCCGGCAACGTTGGGAATCGAGAATTGGATGGAAGTATTCATCCAGAAAAAGCCCAATAGAATTACTACGAAGTAAGAAATGGAAATCAACATCATCACCGCGGTCCGGTAAACACCAAAGCCAACGATCAATCCAGTGGGAGCTAGAAGCAATGCGAAGATTCTGTAATCGGGTGCGCTTAGAAACCATAACGAACAGGTCAAAACCCAGGGCAGAGTAGCCAGCAATAGATACCAGGCCTTCCAACGGCTCAGATTCCATCTTCCAGAAACCAGACGTGCTGTGGTGAAGATCGACCCTGCAATGCAAACGATCATCACTGCTCCGCCGCTCAGGAATGGAAGTTCAGGAAATCCGATAGGATCTATCAAATGGAAGCATAGACTGGCCAGAAGAAATAGACTGCCCCATACAGAGTTATGAAAAGCCACGGGATGGGCAAAAAGTCTACGAAGCCAGACGAGCATTTACAAACAGTGGGGCAGTACGGTGCCATTGTCCACGCCAAAAGCAAAGCCTTCTATCGATTGATCACTTCCTGTTCAAGATCTTGCAGGATAAAACAGGGCAAAACTCGATCCGGAACCCGGTAGAGCTTGATCCGAATCTAGAGACATGCTGGCGCACGAAATGAAAGAGTTGCCTGCCTACTCGATTCACTGTGAAAGAAAATCCAATATTCGCTGATTCACCGATCCCGGATCTTCTTCCTGCGGAAGATGACTGGTGGGTAGAAAGACAAGCGTCGCATCGGGTATCTTAAATGCCATCCTGCTTGCCATGGACGGATCCAGATATTCATCGTACTGCCCCCAGATTATCAGAACCGGGCATCGCAGGGTGGACATTCGAACATCTGTTTCTTCCCACTTAAGATTCTTCTGGTATTTGATTTGGGCGAGCAGATTGGGAGTCCAGCTGAGCGCATTATATACCTCATCGATGGTCGATTCGCGCACTTTTGAGCCATCGTGGAACAAAGTGCTCCGATAGCCATCGGCCACAGTAAACCGAAATACTCCGTGCAATATGGCCCGTCCCAGAATGGGCACTGTCAGGTACGGCCAGCTACTCTGATCGGCTTCCACTGTGTCGGCAAGACCCGCTGCATCTATGAGAATCAAGGCAGCGGTATGCTCCGGAAAATGCTCGGCATAGTCCAGAGCCCAGCCGCCGCCCCATGAATTTCCTGCGATAATAAGTCTGTCCACTCCCAGGTGCCTGCGGAGGGCCTCGATGACGTTGCGAGTGTCAAGCAGCGAATATCCATAATTTTCTGGAATCTCGGAAAAACCGTGCCCCGGCATATCCAGCACAATCACGCGAAAGTGTTTGGCCAGAGTCCCAATATTTTTGTGAAAGCTGTAGCCCCAGGTTCCACCGCCATGCAACAACAGAAGCGCTGGGCCCTGACCTTCTTCTATATAATCTATGCGCGCTCCCTGGTGTTCAAAGGATTGAACGTGTTGCGAAGGCCGCCACACCGATGGGATTGGATTCGCATGACCGGGTTCCACGGCGTAAATCCAGACAATGGAGGCCGCGATGATTATAAGGGTTGCAGTTGCGATTTTCGGCAGACGGTTCATGGACTGATCATGGATCGGTCCAGCCATGCGTCAAGGGCTGGACGCTCCCGAACCTTTCTACTCAGGGTTCAATCTGACTATTCCGGTCGCGCTATTCTGATTGCGTTACTCCTGAGATGGAAACCTGAGACTGCCGCCCAATGTTCCCACCGGACAACGGCACCCCTGCTTCTTTACTGGTTCCGAACCTCTCCAGCCACTCTATTAGTCCAAA
>JAGRNC010000222.1 GCA_020440935.1 Leptospiraceae bacterium
CAGAACTTGCGCATTCTGTGTCGCATTGATGTAGCCTGCTCCAGTGGCCGCAAGCGACCGGTTTTCCAGAAGAAAACTGCGATCGCGGGCCTCCATAAAATACGGCTCAATAGCCAGGGCCTTTGCGTAGTAATGCAAGGCCACAGAAGGACTGTCCTCTTCGGCGGCCACGCCGTAGGCAAAGTAGCGGAACGCATCGATGGAGGGTTTGAAGCTTCGCTCTCCCAGTTCTTTTTCGCGGCCAGTGATCCAGGGATCATTCCTGGATCGGAGATTCATACTTTCAGCAAGTTCATCCATGCGGATCGTAATATCAAAAGGCACCGTTCCCAGCGCCGATGCCGGGGCAACAATGGAATCGGCTTCGGAGCGTTCGCCGGTGCGAAGATCTATCAGATACGGGCGAATGCTATAGCGGCCATCGTCGTATTCTACGGTGGCGCCGAGTAAGAAGTGAACGCCACTTTGTGCCGCATGCAACCGGGCATCGTCGGTGGAAAGTTGTTCGGTGGCCAGCGGATCCAGCAACTGAAGTCTGGAATAGCCCAGGAGCACAGAACGGGTCAGGGAAGTTAGCGCTGCTGCAAATCGGCGGAGCTCCGGATCCGGATAGCCGGGCTGAAAAGGAACGACCGCTAGATACGGAAAAGACCCCTGACTGCTTTCGGTGCTACTATCGGTAGCGCTGGCCTCATCGACTCGGTTACCCTGGCAAAATCCCAGAAAGAGCAACAGAAACAGAATAGCATAGGCTCGCATAGCTTCGTACTCGCAGTGTTTGGACTCTAAGTCCGTAGTGTGGAACCGCTCATTGGTTTCCCGAATTACTTTGCCTGTCAATGGATTCTGCGGGCCTTGACGGTGGGCCAGGAAATTGCTTTACTTGACGCTTACGGTGACCGTCCAGAATCTGGCGGCATCGGGAGGCAACGATGAAGACTGGCATCCATCCAGAATATAAAGAAGCAACCATTAAATGCGCCTGTGGAGCTACCTACAAAACTCGTTCTACACGGGGCGATATGTCTGTTGAAATCTGCTCGAATTGCCACCCGTTTTATACCGGGCAGCAAAGGGTCGTTGACTCCGCCGGTCGTGTGGATCGCTTCAAGAAAAAATACAAGCTCAAGTAGGCCAGTAGCCCTATCAAACATATGAGCCAGCTCCAATTGGAATCCTCTCGTAAGGAGGGGATTCCTGTACTCAAAATCAAAGGCAGGTTTTCCCTGGAAGATGCTGTGCATTTCGGTGAAGAACTGGAAAGCCTGGTGGAATCCATGGATCGCCCGTACTTTGTTATGGATTTCTCCAAACTGGAGCACATTTCCAGTGCTGCCATCGGCATCCTGGTCAATCTCAAGCTTCGATTGAACAGCTCCCATGGAAGCTTCTGGATTTTTGGCGCCAATCAGCGTATTCTGGAAGTTTTTGAGCTCACGGGCGTGGATCAGCTTCTGGAAGTGGAATCTTCGCTCAAGGAATGCCTGGAGGAAGCCAAAAATCAATAATAGATGGCTGGCTTTTTCCAGAGAGTATTCGCAAAAGTTCGTAGAAAGAAGCGACCGGAACCGGCTCCCACAAGCGCGGAACTAAATCAGTCCATTGAAGAGATTGTAAAGTCTATAGCCAGCAAGCTGGACCGATTCCTGATTACCAGAAAGGTTGCCCAGGGCCCCATTCAGAAGTCCGCAAAATGGGCTCTCCATAAGAATCATACAGGATTATTCCGACTGGATGCGGAGGGAATGAGCATCCTACTGTTTACCGAGCCATTCCTGGTCCGGCGACAGGACAAGATCCAGGGTTTGCTGCCCATCTCAGAGGTGGATCTTTGCCGGGCGGCGCAGCAAAAAGATCCGTCGGCTTTTTTGCTTCAGGCGCAGCCACCCAGCGGCGATGGCTTTGCACTCTACGAATCTATGCTGGAAAAATCGGATCGGGACTCGGTGGAATTACCGTCCATGGAAGAACTCCGTCACTGGAATGGTAGCGATATCCATCGGCTGCTGAGTCATCTACGAATGAATGTGGTTGCGCATGCGCTGATCCATGCCAGCGCAGAAATCCGGAGCATTCTACTTTCTAATGCATCCCGACGCTATCGGGAAATGATGATACTGGAATTGGAAGCTCTGCGAAGCCCTGGATCGGATCCGGATCTAAACCCGAACAGCCAGAACCTGGGGTTGCTGCAATTCGATCGCGCATTGAAAGAATTCCAGTCAGAAATGCGAACCTATTTGCGACAGAAACGTCCACACAGTGAGAGCCGACGGCGGGCCAAACGTGCCATCCTGGAAGGTTGACCGGAAGGACCCCGGTAAATCCTTGCCGCCACAGGGCTCCCTCCGCTAGGCTACCAGCACATGCAAACGGAAAGCGTTCCTTCATCATACTTCGGGGCGGCCAAAGAAGGCATTTTGCGGCTAATGGCCAACATCAAAACGGTCATCTATATAGACACCCGAAAGCTTGAATACCTCATAGCCTCCAAGATTGCTGGCGGGCATGTAATGCTGGCCGACTCGCACGGCGTGGGAAAAACCTCCCTGGCGCGTGCCCTGGCCGGCTCCATCCAATGGGGCAAAGGCGATCAAAACAAGCAGGGCGTAGATATTGAGCATTTCAGTCGCATCCAGTGTACGGTGGATCTTCTTCCACAGGATATCCTGGGTTATAATCGATTCGACATGCATGCGAACAAGAATCAGTTCAATCGCGGCCCTATCTTTGCTCATTTTATTCTTTGTGACGAAATCAACCTTCTGACTCCAAAAACCCAGGGAAGCTTCTTTCAGGCTATGGAAGAGCAGGCTGTTTCCATAGAAGGGCATACCTACGATCTGCCCGATCCATTTTTTATCATCTCTACTATGAACCTCAAAGGATCGCATCTGTTTCCTCTGCCTGCGCCGCAGCTCGACCGATTCATGCTGCAAATCTCGTTGGGTTACCCCGACGAAAAAAGCGAAGCGGATATCATCGAGCAGCATGGAAAAGACGATTCCTGGAAAGGCTTTGGACCGGTGATCGACGTTGGCGAGCTTCTGGCCTGGCAGCGATTGGTGGATGAAGTAAGCGTGCACCGCGAAGTTATTGATTACATAGTTGCGCTCATTCGAAAAACTCGAACGTATCCGGGTGTTGTCACTGGATGTAGTCCGCGGGCCGGCATCAAGCTTAGCCGAATTGCCCGGGCTCTTGCGCTCATGCGCGGCAACGATTACGTTACCATCGATACCGTTAAGGAACTGGCCGTGCCGGTGTTGTCGCACCGCCTGGAACTGGAAGATCCTCGGGTTGCCCCGGGTGATGTAATTAAGCAGATACTCGGCGAAGTAAAAGCCGGTAAGTAGTCCCGCCAGCGGGGGAACCATTGAAACAAATCTGGCGCACCATCTCTAGAGCCTACCCGCTGACCGCCACCGGTACGCTTCTGTTTGCCGTAGTGATCTACCTTACTGGCGTTGCGGCAGGGACCCGGAATCTTTATGCGGCGCTCTTTGCGGCGGGCGGATTTCTTACCCTTCTTGGCCTCTTGCTGGACGCCTATATTCAAAGCTTTCGATTTCGCCATCTTACTCCGGTAATCGACACCGGCAAATCCGTGTTTGCCAGGCTTACAGGGCAGGTGCAGGCAGTGCACCTTGGCGATCAGCGCTGCCATTATTTCTTTCGCTTTCATTTTGTAATCCGTGGTCCCTTTGAAGCGGGGCGAAGCGCAAAGTTCTATTTTCGCGGGGAGGGCGCCAGTCCGGACGGAAGTCTGATTCTGGTGCCGCTCAATTTTCCGTACTGCGGAAAAGGACGATTCGCAGGTTCGCTGCTTTTGCGCGATGTATTCGGATTGGTTCGATTGTATCTGGGAAGCGATGAGGTTGTGGACATAGCCGTTCAAGCGCCGCTTTTTCCCGAAAAAGCGCCGGTGCATTTTCAGCCGGCCTCCAGCATGGAAAGCAGCCGAAAGATGCATACTTCCGAAGATGAAAAGTATTACATGCGCGAATACATCGCAGGCGACCGATTAAAAGACATTAACTGGAAGGCCTCCGTACGAATCCAGGAATTGATCACTCGAATCTCGCCGGTTAGCCCCGAGCAATCGCATTTATTACACGTAGACTTTCGTTGCTTCCACGATGCTCCCATGGATGGTCCAGAGTCCATTTTGCATCTGAATTATTTGAAGAGCTGGTTTCTCTCATTTATTAGTGTAGTGCATCGCGATCATCCGGAATACCGATTTCGTGTGCGCACACCGCGCGAGATACAGATACTGGAAAGCAGCGAAGATATCGACCGATTTGCCCTGGAATTGGCCACTCTGCAAAATGTTATGCCCGGCCAGGAAGTGGGCGATCCGGATGCTCCTAAATCGGGCGAACGCTTCATTTTTACTACATCGTATGATCGAAGGCTGGGCGCTTATTTGCAGGAGCATGCCGCCGAGCGGGTGCACATTTTTGGCACCACATCGGGCAGGGATCGGGAGGTTCGGTTCATTCCCGATTGGGATTTAAGCTGCATTCCCGGGCCCTGGATGACTCGCCGCCAGAAGGCCCCACCAAGGCTGGCCGCGGCCGGCGGCGGAAATCTGGTGGAAGAAAGACTTCGGTTAAGGTTGATTTAAGTATGCAGATCCTGTTTTTCACCCGCCTCGCCATCTATATTACTGCATTTTTGATTCCGTACATTCATCCTGGCGTGGCTGTGCCTTACGACAGCATTACTCGCTGGATCGCATTTATCCTCATTCCGGGAGAGATGATCATCGCATTCTATATGCGCCCGCCGCGATTGGCGCTCAAATGGGGGTTGCTTGCAGCCCTGGGATTGATGGCATTCTCGGTAATCTTCATTTCTGGACTGGAAGAAGGAGCTATCTGGGTTCTTATTGCTGG
>JAGRNC010000223.1 GCA_020440935.1 Leptospiraceae bacterium
CAACATGGACTTTGACATCTGGCAAATGTGGATCCATGCGCTTTCCCGAGTGCACGAAGAGGATTTTGCCGAACACTACAAAGGAAGCCTGACTCGCATTCAACGAGGCGATGTATTGAACGAGGCATACAGCGGATTTTTACGATTCAATCGCTTGCTCGATACTCGATCGTGGTTGGTGCGAGGATTTCTGAAAGCCATGGACGGAATTAGCTTTCATCGTCTAAAGACCAGGCATCTGGTTCTGCCAGCCCGCAATCGAATCCCGGAGAAAATGTACAATCCGCACAATCGGTCCTGGAAGTACCCGGCCGATCCGACCAGACAGTCCAATGAAAGCTTTATGGATCTGGTCCATCGCGCAGCCGGCTTCTCGCGCGAGTTGATTCGACTGAGCAGCGATTACATAGATGGTAAGAAAAAAAGAAAAGACTTCGAAGATCTGATTGGCTACAATCTGGATACAGGGGTGCGATCCGAGTCCCTGCAAATGCATGCTTTCGAACCACTGGAAGAATAGAACCACGGTAGCCCTCGATTCCATTGCGGATCTATCGGCCGAGCACAGGGCCGTCCTTGCCCAGGGCCCCATCGTTTTCTTTGACGGAGTCTGCAATATCTGCAATCGATCCGTAAATACTCTCCTTAATCTGGATAAAAAAGGAAAGCTCCGTTATGCATCATTGCAGGGAGATCTATCGGAAAGCTTATTTGGCAAGCTCGTGGGCGATCCGGACAGCGTTAGGCTTACCGTGCAAAAGCAAGAGTCCAGACTTACGATTCTCGATGGCTTTGACGCATTTCTGGAAATTACCGTATTGCTCTTCCCATGGTCCCGACCATTCCTGTTTCTATTCCGCATTCCTCCGCTTATTTATCCTGGTCGCTGGGTTTATAAATGGGTGGCGCGAAATCGATATCGCTGGTTTGGTAAGCGGGAGTTTTGCGATATTTCGCACCTTAAGTTTAAGGATCGGTTCTTAAACTAGCTCAGTTGCCGGTGGCCAGAATCATTCCTGCTACGCCAGCCACCGATAAAACCGCGCCGCCCCAGGCCTGCAGCCCGGCAGAATCTTTTTCCAACCATCGAGTAAATGGTATGGCGACCAGCGGAGTCGTCGCAACGATGGGCATGACCACGCCCACCGATCGCTCTATTAGCGCCCACTGATAACATGCCACTCCCAGTACGGGTCCGCAGATTGTATTGCCGATCACATAGAGATATCCCTTTCGGCGCTGCGAAAAATCCGATGGCTCCGACGGCCGCTGCGTTGAATCTACATTCCTATTCGATTTGAACTTCTTGATCCCCAGAAGAACAAAGAAATAGATTCCGGAAATGAGCACCCCACCCAGCATCCGTTGATAGGCCGCGCTGCCACCGTTGACGCTAATACCGGCCTCCTCCATATAATGGTAGGCGCCGCGGCTGATAACGGCGCCTCCGGCCTGACCAATGGCCGCCAGAAGCCCCATGAATATTCCCAGGGCGTCGGGCTTCACTTCGCCGGAGGGGCGAAAGGCGATGGCAATACCAATTAGAATCAATAGACCGGATAATATCTGCCACAAGTTTAATGTCGTACCAAGCCAGAGCCATTCAATCAAAGCTGCAATGGGCGCGGCCAGGCATTGAACCATCAGGAGCGAAAGTCGCGAACCCAGCCTTGGCAATGCAATGAATAAAGCCAGATCGCCCAGACCCAGACCGATCACTCCGCTGGCAAAAAGGATTCCAAAGGCGCGACGTTCCATTTGCGGCGCAAATAGATGCGTGTAAAGGCCCAGCAGGATGCACGCTAGAGCCAACCGGTAAAAGTTAGCGGCGCTGGCCCCCATAAACTGCGTGGATCGTCTGGCAAATATGGCCGAAAAAGACCAGAGTACTGTTGTCAGGAATGCGCCGATCATGGGCGATTTGATTGTTGCTGTCTCTGATACTCTTCCAGTTGCTTTCGTTGTTCTGGCGTTAGCTTTTCCAGCTGCTTCCTTTGCTCTTCGGTTAGGTTAGAGGCAGGATTTGCCAGTGGCGCATCATCGTCCATGGGATCCAGGCCTACAAAGCCTGCCAGAAGATCCACCAGTTCGCCGGCATGAAAGGCAAAATAGACTCCTCCGAACAGGCCAAGCTTGAGCTCAATGGTAGTCAAATACGAAAGCGGAGCAAAACCCTTCGAAATCGGTTCCTTATCCGATTTTAGGAGCGGGTTCTTTTTCTGAAAGGGTACATTTGTTCCCAGAGGACTACGTGCTTTGTAGGTTTTTTTTCTAAGTTCCATCTCGCTGGGTTTACGAGGGTGCACCGCCGGAGCCGTGGGATCGTTGGTGGGAATCGTCGTTTGCTCTTTTAGCTTTTGCAGCTGCTTTCTGAATTGTTCCTTTTGTTCCGGGCTCAGTTGCTGGTAGGCAGGAAGCGCTTCGATTTCCTCCATGCTCATCTGCTTTAATTTTTCCAGCTGCTGCAATGCTTTGGGGTCGACCTCGGGATTCGCATTCGATCCTGGATTATCGCGATCGGTAGAATCGTTTGCATCCGATTTGTCTGGTAGTCCAGGCGGAGGCTTCAGTTGTTCCTGATCGCGGATTCGCTCGTTTTCGGCGGGCCGGGGGCCTTCCAGAATTTCGCTGCCGAGGACGAAAGCTACAAAGGACTGACTACTGAATGGGCCGGTATAACCCTGGCGCAGTCCTAGATCTTTTCCTTCTGCCGATTTATACTGAATGCCAAAGTCTACTGGCCCGGTCCGCAAGGAGGCCCCGTAACTTTCGGTCTGTATTCCCACCGATACCAGATCTGCGCTGTCGGCCAGTCGATTGTTCCAATAGGTGGCGCATTGCAGAAACAATAGCGACGACAGCAGCAGGACGATTCTTGCGACCACTTTCAATCGAATCCTTGCGAAAAACAGTTTTTGCATCCCATGACTCTCAGTTTTCTCTTATCCTCCTCCGGATTGGAGAAAGCAACTATCATATCTTCTTTACCCACTTTCTTCTTGCAGACCGGACATTTGCGCGATCCTTTGCCGCCCAGACAGAAAGGGCATCCCTTTATGTAGGTTCGTAAGTCGGACTTTCCGATTTCCAGTTGATTGGAGCGGATTCGTTCTCCTTTGCGCAATGCATGCCCGCAGAGCGGACAATATCCGCGAATTCGGTCCTCTTCTTCCTTGCGACGTTTGGCCCGCAGAGGCACGAGCATGTACAGCAAGAATGTAAGAAGTCCCAGGACCAGACCGATCAGAATAAAATATGTATCGCTCATCGGGGCATTTGATCTTCAACAGAGTTGGAGGGATCGGAATCCATCATGCTTTTTAGATCCTTCAAAGATTTGAATAGATCCCCGGTGCCAATCAGGAAGATAATCAAAATAATCCAGGGACGGACGCTGCTGTCCTTGCGGGCCGCTCTGGATTTGCGGATGTACAGCCAGAACATCCAGACACTCCAGACTGTCATAAGTAGCCCGATAATCAGGCCCATAAATACCAGAGAACCGTTCTGCAACTCCACAGATCCAGGCTACGTTCGGCCCTCGCCCTGGCACACAAAAAAAAATGACATCCAGTCCGCCGAACAAATGAATGCAACCATGAGAGTGCTTTCTGGAATTCAGCCCAGCGGTCAGTTACATCTGGGCAATTATTTCTCCATGATGCGTCAGATGATTCGCTATCAGCAGACCGAGGATCTTTTTTGCTTTGTGGCCAGCTACCATGCACTGACCACCGTTTTTGAAAGGGAAAAATTGGAGGAAGGCATTCGAAATGCATTACTGGATTTTCTAGCTCTGGGCATGGATCCGGACAAATCCACTTTCTGGGTGCAGAGCGATGTACCTGAAGTGACCGAACTAACCTGGCTACTTTCCACATCTATTACTGTCCCCCAGCTTGAGCTGGCCCATTCCTACAAGGACAAGGTAGCCCAGGGAATCAGTCCATCGGGCGGGCTGTTCTTTTATCCCATTTTGATGGCTGCGGACATCCTGGCCTTCGGAGGAGAAAGAGTGCCCGTGGGCAAGGACCAGAAACAGCATCTGGAATTTACCCGGGACATTGCGGGCCGATTTAACAATCGCTATGGAGAAGTGTTTAAAGTCCCGGAACCCGAAATAGGCGAAGAGGTAGCCGTTGTTCCCGGCGTCGATGGCCGGAAAATGAGCAAGAGCTACGGTAATGCGATTTATTTCTTCGCTCCGGAAAAGAAGCTTCGAAAGACGGTTATGTCCATCGTCACCGATTCCACCGGTGTCGATGAAGCCAAGGATCCCGATCAATCGGTACTGTATCAGATTTTTTGTCTATTTCTGGATGAAAAGGGTCGCGGGGAATTGGCGGATCGGTTTCGCACACCGGGAACTGGTTACGGCCACTTCAAGCAGGAATTGTTCGAGAAGATTATGGATACCTTTTCGGAGTCCAGGAAGCGCAGAGAGGAACTGGAAGCGGACCCTGGATATTTGCAGGAAGTCATGAGCAAGGGCGCGGAAAAAGCCAGGGCTGTGGCCTCGGATTATCTTGATCGCGCGCGTCAGGCTGTGGGGCTACGATATTTGTAATCGAATCGCATGCTGGTAGATCGGAAAGGCAGGTAAACGATCTGCTTCTAACAGACCTCCGGGGGCATGCGCACTCTGGTGTGGAAGCTACTGTTTATCGTGCCTTCCGTTTTTCTCATCGAATTTTTTCCCTGGACCTGCCATCGCTGGTTCATCGCCATTGCGCTTCTACTGGTTCCTATTCTAACGGCATTTCTGTTTGCTACCTGGTTTTTTCCCGTATTACGGATACTTCCAGGAAATACCTGGAATGTATTCTGGATTCCAGTGCTTTTTATCTTTCTGGGACTGGCCAGCGCTCCCGATGTTGGACGACCGCCTGCCCATT
>JAGRNC010000224.1 GCA_020440935.1 Leptospiraceae bacterium
TACACTCGCTCCGCAACCCGTCGGCTAAATCTTAACCCTCCCACAGTGCAGCTTTTGAAATCGCTACATTCCTATCGGTCCGGAAGAGTGTCGGCACAGCTTCGGGTGCAATGCGGCGCCTGGGAAATGTGGAGTGCGGGAAAAGGGCTCTGGATCTATCCGCGGAAGGGTGGATTCTTTTCTTCGCCAAGGGCCACCAGGGGAGTCGATCATATCGAGGTTCAATGGCTGGGACAAAAACGCAAATACAGAGATCCTGACCTGCGGCTGGCAAGCTACGAAGACGTTAAGCAATACGTCTTTCTGGACCCGGAAACGGGAGAGCGCAAGACCGGTCGACTGAAAACAATTTACCAGAAGGAGTCCTTACCTCCTCCCGTCAGAAGCAACATTCCCATTCTCACCGATGGATCGGGCCTGGCTCGAAGACTGTGTTTATCTTTTCTGGAGGGCACCGATCGGACTTTTTTCCTTGCTTGACTTTTTGGTTACAGCCGTAGAATGGCAGGTCTGACAATGTCCTACAGTCGTTTCTTTAAAAGCCCCGATTGGGGAGAATTGCTGGGTAAAGACCTGGATTACCTTTTTTTCCGGGGAGTTACCCATGGCTTTCTGGATGCAATGCGTAGCTATACGGATCTGCAAACGGAAGGTCTGGAAAATGTTCCGCGCAAAGGTCCGGTCATTGTAGTGCCGAATCATAGCGGCGTCCTTGGTTGGGATGCGATGATATTGCAGAATGAAATTCTGAAGAAAATCAAGCGCATGCCCCGGACCATGAGCCATAATTACTGGCACAAAGATGGCTTCCTTAAGATGGCCTCGGCTAAGCTTGCCTATATCCCCCAGGACTTTAAGGTCGCTATTCGCACGCTTAGAAAGAAAAAACTTCTAATCCTGTTTCCCGAGGCCGAATCAGGCAACTTCAAGTCCAGCATTGAAATGTACAGGCTGAAGCCCTTTAATCCTGGCTTCATTTCTCTGGCTATCATGACCGGCGCAACCATCGTTCCTGTTTCCATTCTGGGCGCGGAGGAAACCCATCTAAACCTGGGAACCATGGAATGGACCGAGAAGTATCTGGGCGCCAAGGTTCCCATTCCTGTTAACCTTATTCCGCTTCCCGTGCAATGGAAGATTTGTTTTCTTAAGCCGGTTAATATGAGCGCATTCGGTAAGAAGGATGCGCGAAACGTACGATTTCTGGAGGAAGCAGCAGAGATTGTAAGAATGAAGATACAGCACCGAATCAACCGGGAACTGGTAAACCGCGGTATCTTCAAGTTTACACTGGATGGATAGTTCTATGTCAATGCTCGACGAAATCAAAGACCACGGACTCAAGGAAAAGCTACTTCGCAGAACGCAGAAGATGCTGGAAGCGAAAGTGGCCGATGTAATGACCACCAACGTTGTTAGCTGCGATGCCAGGGATCCGGCTGCGGCGGCCGCCCGCACATGCCTGGACAATGGCTTTCTAGGTGTTCTGGTGATGAAAGACGGAAGCCCACTGGGAACCATTACCGTTTTTGATTTACTGCGGCTATCCTACGAAGAAGGGCTGGATGTGGAGCGCAACTTTCTGCGAGCCACAATTGAGCAAGTGATCGAAGGCAAAGAGCTGGTATCTACGCAATCCGACGCCTATTTGCGCGAAGCATTGAATTTGATGATTCAAAAAAAAGTGCGCAGCCTGCCCGTTATTGATGACGGAACGGTTATGGGTATCCTATCTTATGTAGATATGGTCCGCTGGTACCGAAGAACGCATGACGAGGTCCGAACCGGAAAAATTTGATCCTTTCTTCGCGCCCGATCCCGGATGGGTAGAGCGCGAAAAGAAAAAAGCACGCAAGCTGCGCGACAGCCCGTGGTGGAAAAAGAAGAAATCCAGCGGGCTGTGCTATTACTGCGGGCGCAGCTTTCGTCCGCCCGAATTGACTATGGATCACATTATTCCCCTTTCCAGGGGAGGCTCATCGGAAAAATCGAATATTGTAGCCTGCTGCAAGGAATGCAACAGTCAAAAGAAGTATCTGCTGCCTCATGAGTGGAACGAATATCTCGATTCGCTGCAAAAGACCGGCAGCAACCGCCCCGCCGAAAATACGTCCGAAAGCGATTCGCCGACCTAAGTTACGAATCGTAAACGGATGCAGGCAAGGCATCCAACTCTTAGAAAAAAGGCCGCATACGCGGCCTTTCCTTCTTCCAACTAATTGCGGAAACGTTCGATCAGATGTCGATGTCGTATCCGAAGGAAAAGAATGCGAACCCCTTTGTCTGGGTCTGCTTTGTGTAATCCCAGAATACAATGTCGGAAATGATTTCATTTACGGTATTGTTGATTCCGGAAGTGCGGATTGCCAGGTTGTAATAACCAGGATAGCTGGTTTTTTGCGTTTCCTCCCTTACTCCAAGTTGCAGATGGACTTTCGGGTCTACGTCGTACTGAACGCCAACGCTGTAGCGGCTAAATTCAACTTCATAGCTGGCGGTGGCGCGGTCATATTTCAGCGTTGAGGGAGTTTCCAGTACAGTTTGCTCAAACTCCATGCTTCCTCCGAAATTTGGGAATATGGACGTTGTCATGAAGTCGAAAACCAGCGCCACTTGTGGCAGGACATAGATTCGCGTTTCCAGTGCGGCGTAGCTGCCTCGCGCATTGCCCGAAAAGGGGCTGTCAAGGCTAATGGCTACGGTGCTACCCAGGGTAAGCTCGTTATAGTTGAACTCTTGCGTATGCCAACGGAATCCAAGTCTTGGGGTCAGAAAGAGCTTATTGCCCAGGAGGGGGATTTCGTAGCCGGCTTCCAATTCCCAGTCGGTAGTGGCAAAATCTTCCAGGGTTACCAGCGAGATTGATGCAGTGGATGTGATTCCTGTGTAGTTGTACTCCGGCGCGTAGCGAATATAATTTCCGCTAATAACCAGCTTTCCTTTTCCGATGGGCTTGAAATACTGTAAACCCAGGGGATAAATTGTTGTCGTATCTTTGTTTGCCCAGGCAAGATCGTAGCGAGGTGTAGTGTCCACGAGGTCATCCAGACGCAGGCGACCTTCCATCTCTGGATCCAATTCCCCTGGCCAGATACCAACATTCAGTCGAAGAGTGTCGGCTTGCAAGGCAGCCGAAACCAAAAAGATTGAGATTAAAATGGCAAGATTTCTTGCTCTCTGTATTAGCTTCATCATTGTATCCTCCGAACCTTGAGGTAAGACTCCGCTGAGTTTTCGAGTGTGCTCCAGGACAGTCCAGCAAAAAAAGCGACAATGAAAACAGGACAGGGAAAGACAAGTTTTCAAATCATTGTTTGCCTCCTGTTTCTGCTGTGTGGCGCAATACCCGCATTAGCCGAGGCGCCGGCCAATGAAAACTGGAAGGATTTGCCGGTGCAAGCGCTGGTGGCGCGGCTGGATCGCTCCCTTTCTTATCCGGACGGCGTCTATTCTGGAAAATTTACCATCATCGATGGCAAAGGAAATCCCACTATGTATGATTTCCAGATGCACGTGAGTGGAGCGAAGCGTTTTCTTGAGTTTACCTCTCCGGCCTATGGTGTAGCGCTTCGAGTACTGGCCCTTCGACAGGGCGAGGACATCTGGGCCTGGGATGCGCGAAGAAGAGATTTGTTGCAGCTAAGAGGCGCCGATCAGTTTGATGCAATAATGCGATCCGGTCTTTCCTTCCGTGATCTATCCGGCGCGCTTCTAGAGGCGAATTTTCATCCTGCCGACCGAGCAAAGAAGATGGAGATCGAAGGCGGCAAAGAGGCAATCAATTATTCGCTCATACCCATGCTCCCTTCTTCGTATGGCCGCATTTCGGTGCTACAGAATCCGGCAAAATTTCGGCCGTTTCGTCTGGATATCTATGATAGAAATACAATTCTCTTTAAGACGATCGAAATCACGTACGATGTTCCGGTGCTGCACCTGGGAAAGAAGAAAGACATAGTTCCCTCCTGGCCGGTTCGTTTTGAATCACTGGATCTGCAGAGCGGTTCTATTACGCGAATGGAGATATTCACATTTGATGACACTTTAGAAATCTCCGAAGCCATCTTCTTACCAGATTATCTAAATCGCTAGGTTCGGGAAGTACAACAAAGAAATGTTCTTTAAGGATGCATTTTCGCTCTTTCTTCAAAGCATCGGACGGTCCGATGAGATCGATTTCTATCTAAAGAAATTCCGGCAGAGCTCGCACCAATTTGCCGTGGTCATTCCCGACCTGGAGAGCATGCGCGAAGCCGGGGATCTGTTGCGCACTCATTTGCATTTTCTGGGACGGCTGGGGCTTTTTCCTTCGGTGCTTGCCTGTGCTCCCTTTGCCGACGAGCTTGCTTCTGTATTCGAAGGCGACCGACGATTTCGAATCCTTGACATCGAGACGTTGGGCCCTGGTCCCGCCGAGGAAGGGCGGGAGATCGCTGTCTTAAAGAGCAAGGCGATGCTAATGCCTACGATATTTCAGAAAGGGCCAGCCTTTGCGAATCGGTTTCATCTGGTCCGAATGGCCGGTGGAATTCGATCCCCGCAAGGCGATAAGCTTTTTCATTGTAGCCCGGATTCAGAAGTTAGAAAGGAAGATCAGGCCATTCTGGCCCTGGCCGGTCAACTGCTACAGCTGCATCCGCAGTTGCACATATCGGTTACAACGCCTTTTGATCTTTTGAAGGAGATATTTACGGTTAAAGGCGCGGGAACCATCGTTCGTCACGGCAGTAGCATTTTGCATCTTCGCAATTCTCAGGAAGTTGATTCGCAGAGGCTCAAGGCGCTCCTGGAAGAGAGCTTTGGCCGTAAGCTAAAGGACCCGGACCTTCTGGATCGGATCTCCGATTTTTACCTGGATTCCCGGTACAGAGGAGCTGTTCTACTCGAAGCCTACA
>JAGRNC010000225.1 GCA_020440935.1 Leptospiraceae bacterium
CGGTTCTGGCCCGACCAGGGGAATTGTAGATGGCCATTTCGGTTATTCTGGCAAAGATTGACGCGGGAGAGTAAGATGGATCTCATATATGGTCTGCAATTTTTAGTGCTTCTTTTTGCGGGGCTCCTGGCCGGAGCAGAATTTGTTGTACACTTGGCACTGGTGCCTTCTATTCGGCATCTGGAAAGTCGGGCGAAGCTGACCTTCAGGCGTGGTCTTATACTGAAGTTGAGGATCTTGATCCCCTGCATTTTTCTTCCGGTTCTGATCCCAGCGATAGCGCTAATATTTCTGTCGGAGACCCCTGTCCAACCCACATTGCACTATAGCGCCCTGGCCTGTCTGGCTCTCTGGATTGCACTAAGGATTGTTGGAACGGTTCCCATTAATAGCGCCACCCTGGAATGGTCTGTGGAGAGTCCACCCGCTGACTGGGAAGCGCGGGTAGCCCGAGCAGAGCGATTTCACATTGTCGGGGTACTGGCGGCCGTGGCCTGTTTTGTGCTCTTACTCTTAGAAATTCTGCCGAATCATTGACGGGCTACGCACAATGTCTGGCTGATCGTATTTTGACAGAGTGCTTGTCCATATGGCTGATCAGGTAAGGCAAGGGCCCGAAGCGGAGGCTGTTCCGTTTTTGCTCGTAAGCTTTGCGCCGTATTTTCAAGTTTATATCAGGGGAGTTTTCGCGGGACTATCTACTATAGCTAGCAACCAGCGAGTTAGATTCCGTCGCCCATCTGATCCTTACCAAAGTCCAGGTGCGATCGAATCTTTTGCAGCATAGAATCCGGAATACGTACGCCCAGATCGGTGAGTCGACTTCTATACTTGCTAAACGATAGGCTATGCGGCGACCAGCGATTCAATCCGTCGAACACGGCATTTAATTCCGATGTAAGCCCTTCCACAAGTTGCGGGTTTTGCATTAAGCGTTCTTGATAGGGCTTGAGAACCCTGGCATTGACGCAGCGGCAGATGGAGCGATAGAAGGCAAAGCGAAATAATGCCGGAGACATGGGATCCCCCCGATCCAGCTCTTGGTCCAGAAGGTGAAGATTCAAACAATCGACGACCTGGATTTCGTACGGCAGGGTCGAATACTCATGGATCAAAGTCCGCATTAGCAAATTTTCAATCTGATAGCGAGTCTGGCAGTGCGTTTTGTCGCATTCGCCCTTATAATTATTTTCGCATGCCAGGTAGAGCACAAAGTCCACGTCGGAATTCGTATCTGCCTGGCCAAAGTTCACTGAGCCGACAAAATCAAACGCTACCACATAACCGGCATCGGCAATGAGCCGCGCAAAACGACGGAAGTCGCGCATACGCGATTTGCTATGCGCTGTTTCGTATTCTCGAAAATAGCGCTTGATGATGTTGTAATCTTCTATGACCGGATGAAACGAGAAAGGGTTGATCATGAAAAGAGCTCCACCGGCTGTCCGGCATGATCCCTTACAAATCCGCTTAGATCCAGATGGGATTTCTCCAGATCCTTTAGCGCCCTGGCTTTCAGCTCTTCGCCCTGCACAGTAACTTCCAGGAAATCATAGATTTGATTTCCATCCAGGCCTCGTAAAACGAGCTTTTCGAACTGACGACCGTTTAGAGTGATCTCGGCAAAGATCCCTCCTGGCTGCCATCCGTAGGGAGAATCCACCCCGCCAAAGTTGGAGGGGTTGAGGAGAATGGTTCCATCTTTTTTTCGAGCTATTCCGTAATCTTCGTGCACGTGGCCTGAAACCACCAGCGAAGCGGATTGGCGATCCAGATAATTGCGTATACCGGGCGAACCCACATGACCGATCGTAGGTACGCGATCAAAGAAGCCGTAAGCCGGATTATGCAGTACCATCACGTCCGGATGGCAATGTTCGAAGAACTCTTCTGGTTCGGAGTACAGGTTTCCGTTCTCTCGGGATTCATGGTAGGTAATGGCCAGCTTTTCTGGAATTCCCGATGTGGCAATGGGCGCGCCGCCGTATCCGGCAAACTTGAGTCCGTTCAGGTCCACTTCTTTGTGGTGCAAGTCCCGGTGTACAAGTCGAGTGTATCGAAGATCGATATCGTAGTTTCCCGGTAGCATAAAGCAGGAAGCATTGCTGTACTTTTCGATCAGCTCCTCGATTAGCTCGTATTTCTCTTTCATGGTCTTGCCGGCCTTGTGAAAGAGCATCCGATATTCGGCAGCCTTTAGATTCCATTCTTCGGTATCGTTTTTGAATCGTTCGGGATAGCGAAGCATTTCTGTTGCCAGATCGTAAGGCATAATCTTTCGATCCAGTTGCTTGGCTTCGGAGTAGAATTCTTCCTGCAGGCATACGAATTGATAGATCTTGTCTTCGTCGTAGAATGCATGATAGAGGATGTCGCCGCAAAGCAAATACAGATCGGCTTCGGTGGAAGAAAGTAGAACGCGCAGTTCTTTGAGCGCGTCGTGGATATCGGTTACAAAAAGAATCTTCACTGATTAGCTCCAGTTTCGCTTCTGTGCATTGATTGCTTTTTGCATCCCCAGCTCAAACGCCTGCTCTGTAAATCGGGACGCATTTCTGGCAAAGTCCGCAGCTTTAAATTGAATCTTCTCTCTTTTTTCCACACATTCCATAAGCGATTGGGGCGTCGCATCGTCAAAGAAGAGCCCGGTTTTTCCGGACACCACCGTTTCGAGAGCACCCCCTTTTCCGATGGCCAATACGGGACATCCCGCAGCCTGGGCTTCCACCGGTACGATACCAAAATCTTCCACGCCCGGAAAGATTAATCCTCGCGCCTGGCTATACAGCTCCTGTATTCCATTTCGATCCACATGACCCAGGAATTGAATGTTTGCTCCGGCCATTTTCCGAAGCCTTTTCTCTTCCGGGCCTTTTCCGGCGATGAGCAGAGGGCGGCCCGATGCATTGAATGCTTCTACGGCAAGATCGATGCGCTTGTAGGGGACCAGAGCGCTCAATACTAGGTAGAAATCCTTTCTCTGGGGGCCTTCGGGATTGGGGATGTCGGCTGCTTTTAGCGCGGCCGGAAGGCAGGGCGGATGTACGACGTCAGCCGATCGCCCGTAAAACCGTCGAATCCGTTTAGCCACAAAAGCGCTGTTGGACACATAGCGGTCTACCCGAGGAGCGCTGGCCGCATCCCAGGTGCGCAAATAGTTGGCAAAAAAAGGAATGATCAGCTTTTGCACAAGACCACGGCCCGGAAAGTATTGGCGGTACATATCCCAGACGTAGCGCATGGGGCTGTGAACAAAGGAAATGTGCGGCACGTCCGGCGGCACAATGACGCCTTTGGCTACACAGTGGGAGCTGGAGATGACCAGATCAAATCCGTGAAAATCAAACTCTTCGATGGCCGTGGGAAAAAAGGGAAGATAGTGCCGATAGAACCGCCCGCGCATGGGAAACTTCTGGATGAACGATGTATGAATGGGCCGATTCTCTATGAGATCCGAACAGCTGCCCTCAATGTGCAAGAGAGTGAATAGCTCGGCCTGCGGAAACATCTTGAGCAGCGCTTCCAGAACCACTTCTCCTCCACGCATTCCGGTAAGCCAATCGTGGATGATGGCAACTCTGGCATAGTTGGGATTGGTTGCTGCTTTTGCCATGGGCAGTAGCATGCTGCTTTCCGGCTCCGGAAGGTCAACCATTCGAATTTTGAGTTTTCATCTTTGAGACGTATGACAAATTCGGGCCATGCCACAATACATAGAACTGAAAACTTCGGATAACATGAACCTGAAGGCCATGTATGTTCCTGCGACCAAACCTAAGGCTTTCCTTGTATGGATTCCCGGCTTTGCCGAGCACAAGGATCGCTACACTCATTTCGGCGGCTGGATCGCCGAGAAACGAATTTCCTTCGCTGCCGTGGATTTGAGGGGACACGGCGAATCGGATGGAAAGCGCGGATTTATCAAAAAGTTTGAGGACTACTTCCAGGATGTAGATGCTTTACTCAAATGGAGCCGCGAAGTATCCACAGATGTACCATTCTTCTTTGGTTCGCACTCCATGGGCGGGCTGGTAGCATCGCGGTATCTGGAACGCGGGCAACTGAGTCGGCCCATCGATGCTGCGGTGATGACCAGTCCATTTCTGGGTCTGGGCGTCCCGGTTCCAGCGTGGAAGCGTGGACTGGCCAATACCATCTCCGGAATCATTCCTTCTGCTGCTGTGCCGGCAGGTCTGGATCCATCCCTTCTTTCCCACGACCAAGCTATCGTCGATGCCTATGTGAAGGATCCGCTGGTATTCAACAATGCCACTGCTCGCTGGTTCACCGAAGTGGTCAAGCAACAGGCCCACGTAGTGAGCGACGCGAAAAACGTTAAGCTTCCTATCTTTGTGGGACAGGGCGGAGGCGATCAGATCGTCGATGTCCAGGCTACCCGCGATTTCTTCCAGGCTCTTGGATCGGCGGACAAGAAGTACGAAGAATACGAAGGATATTACCACGAAGTGCTGAATGAAGTGAAAAAAGAGCGAGTCTATTCCGACATCGCCGAATTCATCGAAAAGCATATCTAAAAAGAGATGGCCAGAGGCGGCCTGGCGTCGCCTTTCTGGTCCTATGTCCGATCAGGCAACATTGTCACCGGAATCGCTCAAGCAGGCTGCAAGTCGGGCTGTACAGTTCCGTCATCAAATTCATGCGCATCCAGAGCTTGCTTTTGAAGAGGTGCGGACCTCTTCGCTGGTCAAGCAGCGGCTGGAAGAACTGGGATACGAAGTAGACGATTCCTTTGCCCGCACCGGCGTTGTGGGAATCCTCCGCGGGAAAGGAACGGCTCCTGCCGTTGGTTTTCGCGCCGATATGGATGCGCTTCCCATCGAGGAGGCGACCGGGGTGGCCTATGCCAGCCAGACGCCCGGCGCGATGCATGCTTG
>JAGRNC010000226.1 GCA_020440935.1 Leptospiraceae bacterium
TGTAGAAAATCGGGACCGCCAAATGGGTAGAATAGAGTATCGGCGGCCTCGCGAGGGCCGGACAATTCCGATGCAGCCCAGCTGCGCATGGGACCCAGCCTTTCGGGTTCCAATTCGGCCCAACGTTTTTCAAAGAACTGCCGCTGCGCGCGAAACTCCGGAAGATTTCGCAACGCCGCCGGAAGCGATGCTTCCTCCACCGGCATTCCGGAAATGTAGCGCGCTACAGTATCCGTGGAAATAACATCGGTTTGCGGTTCAGCCCGAACAGATCCCTGGCCGATGCCAACAGAAAAAATCAGAATCGTCAGCATTGCCCGTGTCGAGAAGTAAGAAGTTCTATTCGGTAAAATCATAGACAGAGTCCTGTCAGTGAGCCAGCGCTGTGTAAACCGTTTTTGTATTCCTTTGTTCATGGCCTTCGAAAAAGAATGACCTCTGATGGCGGCGCAAACTTGATGTATCCGTGAGAGCGTTTTACTGCATCGTTGGCATCGGCGCCCATTTAACTGTATTTGCACTTCCATTGTTTCTACCCATTGATGCAACGGCCCAGGTATCCCTGTTTTTTTCCGCTTCGGTTTTATCCAGCCTGATTCCGGCCATCGATGCACGCAGACCGCGTACATCCTTCCGATTGACGGATCCCATTTTACTGTGGTTCATTCTTTGTCTTTGCATTGGCCTATTGTATATCCTTGAACCCGCCACCATACTACATCCATTGGATTCGATGCTTCGCATAGATATTGTGGAGTACCGTCGCATTTTCTGGATCGATGCGATTCCTTACAGCATTGCATTTCAGGCTGTGACCAGCTTTATCGTTCTGGCCGGACTGGCCATCGGCATCAAGCGAAGACGATTTATTATTCGAAAGTCGGCATCCCATGAAGACATGGCGGGCAAACTTCAACCGATCCGCGAAGAACTGGAAAAGCCTTCGCTCTTCTCGGAGTACTTCTACAAGAGATTGATGCAGCGATCGCTCGTATTTCTGGGCGAACGCTCCGACGTGCTCCACTATTGCATCTCGGCTTTGACCTTAACCGGCCGCAATGCAATCTACTTCTTTGACTTTCTGGACGCAGAGCAGGACCAAACCCGATGGGCACGGTTTATCAGCCCGGCTCAATTCCTTCATTCGCTCTGGCAAACTCCCGTCTTTCAGGGCAAGAATTTGTATTATATCCAGCGCGGAGGCGAATCGCCATTTGCGAATCAGCTAATCGGCGATGAAGCGCAGCTGCTGGGCCGCGAAGAGGGATGGGAAATGCTGCAAGAGCTAAATGCGCGCTATCCGCTGGTGGAAGGGCCTTTACTTTCCAGTTCGGACATTCCCGATATTTTTTCGCAGGAAGATCAAGTATTGGAAATTTTCCCATCGGCCGGAAAGGCCCTGCAGGCATCGGGTTAAAAGTCATTGCGATCCGACAGATCGCCAGCAGTTCTACGTAGCTCGCCGCTTCAGCCATCCAGTGATGCAATAACGATCTGCATGATTGGGTAGCACTTCGTGCTCCCAGTCCGGAGCGTAAAACACGACCAGGCGGCCTGCAATAGGGTCCACGTCCAAAAAGGATTCCTGAAGATCTAAATGGGAATCCGTAACCAGTCGTCCGGGATCGAAGTAAAAGCGAAGCGCTCCTCCTTTGCTTTTTTCCCACTCCAGATTTAAGTAGAAGATGAAAGTTATGATTCGGTTATTTCGACCCTGGAAGTTATCGAAGTGGCGACGGTAATAACTACCCGGACGATACACCGAATAGAAGGCTTCGCATTCCTGTAGCCCCAGAAAATAGTGGCGATTGAGATTCAGACGCAGGTTCTCTACGATGTCAAAGACGGGTTGTGCAGCGGGGGGCGGTAATGTGGGGTCCAGCCAGATCAGTTCGCTGCGTCGAATTTTGCTCTGTACCTCGGCGCTGCTTCCTACACCGGCATCCTCAAATAGTCCGGCCTCTCGGCGACGATCAAAGTCCCTGATCAATCGACTGCACTGATCGGCGGAAAGAACATGATCGGCCACGAAGTAACCGTGATCTTCCAGATGTTCCAGGCCATCAAAGGAAAGGGTCTGCACAGCTTTGAATCATTCCACCCGCCAGGCCCGCAAATCATTTTTGGCGCGCACGGTAGAGTTGCCGGGCCAGGAGAAATAGCCCAAAAGCCCCGCAAAATACAAGCACCCAGATCGTAAAGGCCACATCCACCGAGGCCGGAAAACCAACCAGCAAAGCAAAGAGCCCCAGGCCAATGGCGCCGCCGGCAAGGCCGGCCGGCAGACTCCAGGCCATGGATTCCCGAAGGCTGGCTCTGGGAGCGCGCAAAAATCCAAGGTGCAGTCCTAGAAGCGCGCCAACGCTTACCAGCAGGCCCAGGCTCTGGAAGAAAAGGTATCCGGCATGAGAGCCACGCAACAGAGATAAGAGGAAACAGAAATGTATTATGAGTTCGCCCAGCAGGAAGCCAGCGATCCAGTAAATTGTCCATAACCGGCGGGGCATGTAGTCAGGCTTGTCGCTGGCGGCATTGCCGAAAGCGAAAAAGCAATTTCAATTTCTACTTTTCCGCACAGCTATGGTCTGCAACATGGAGGCCTACCATGAAACGATTCATCAAGAAGATACTGATTCCCGTAGACGGGTCAGACACATCCCGTAAGGCGCTGGAAATGGGGTTGGCCATGGCCGAAGCTGCCGACGCCAAGGTAACCGTTCTTGAAGTAATTGAAGAATTCGGACCACTTCCCGGCTACTATGAGGCTGCTCCAGCTGGCGCGAATCGCGTGCAATGGGTGGCTGAGCAAAGATTTGAAAAAATCCATACTCCGCTGGACCAGACATCGGTGGAGTGGGAAAGAAAGATCGAAGAAGGCTATGCAGCGGAGACCATTTGCCGGATTGCAGAAGAAGGCCAGTTTGATTTAATTCTGATTGGAAGCCGGGGTCTGGGCATTCTGGGCCGATTCCTGCTCGGTTCCGTATCGGATCGGGTTGTGCATCACGCTCCTTGTAGCGTCACCGTAGTACGTTAACTTACTTTCCATAATTTCAGGAGGAATTTAGATGATTAAAGTTGGGATCAATGGATTCGGCCGTATTGGCCGTATGGTTTTCAGGGCAGCCTTTGAACGAGGCGGTTTCGAGATCACCGGCATCAACGATTTGCTGGAGCCCGATTACATGGCCTATATGCTTAAGTACGATTCCACCCACGGTCGCTTTCAGGGCAAAGTGGAAGTAGAGGGAAACAACCTCATTGTAGACGGAAAAAAGATCCGAGTATTTAGCGAAAAGGATCCCGCCGCTCTGGGCTGGAAGGATGTAGGCGCCGAATACGTCGTAGAGTCCACCGGATTGTTCACAAAACAAGAGGCCGCCGAAGCGCACCTAAAGGGCGGAGCCAAACGCGTAGTTATTTCTGCTCCATCCTCGGATGCTCCCATGTTTGTAATGGGAGTGAATCATTCTGAATACAAAGGTCAAACCGTAGTTTCCAATGCAAGTTGTACAACAAACTGCCTCGCTCCGGTAGCCAAAGTTCTACACGATAAATGGGGCATCGCCGAAGGCCTTATGACCACTGTGCATGCTGTTACCGCAACTCAGAAAACCGTGGATGGTCCTTCAAAGAAAGACTGGCGCGGTGGACGCGGAGCATACCAGAACATCATCCCTTCCTCGACGGGGGCGGCCAAAGCCGTAGGAAAGGTAATTCCTTCGCTGAACGGCAAACTGACTGGAATGAGTTTTCGCGTACCTACATCGAATGTATCGGTGGTAGATCTTACCGTTCGTTTGGATAAGCCTGCCAAATATGAAGAAATCTGCGCTGAAATGAAAAGCCAGTCTGAAGGAGCCCTAAAAGGAATCCTGGGCTATACCGACGAAGCTGTGGTATCTAACGATTTTCTGCACGATGCGCGCACTTCCATTTTCGACGCCGATGCAGGCATTCAGCTTTCCGACACTTTCGTCAAAGTAGTCAGCTGGTACGACAATGAATGGGGTTACTCAAACAAAGTGCTGGATCTGATTCAGCATATGACTACAGTTAGCTAGTTCGAATTACATAGCCCTTCGGGGCCAAAAACAGGGCTCCGAAAGGGGCCCTTATTATTTATAGGGAAGGAATCTATATGTCCGCATTCGCGCGAAAAACAATCGAAGATGTTGCACTGAAAGGAAAACGCACTCTGGTGCGCGTAGACTTTAACGTACCGGTCAAGGGCGGAAAGGTAACAAATGACAAGCGTCTCCGCGCTACCCTTCCCACATTGCATTATTTAATCGAACAGGGAGCGCGGATTATCCTGATGAGTCACCTGGGTAGACCGAAAGGGCAGGTAAAAGCGGAGTTTTCGCTGGAGCCTGTGCGCGAAGCCCTGGAGAAATTACTCAAGGAAGAACTGGGTCGAACGGTACCTGTGCAATTCTGCAAGGAAAGCATTGGACCCGAGGCCGAGCAAATGGCGGGTCAGGTAAAAGATGGCGAAATCCTCCTCCTGGAAAATGTGCGATTCCATGCAGGCGAAGAAAAGAATGACCCCTCGCTTTCTGAATCGCTGGCAAAATTGGGCGACGTCTACGTAAACGATGCATTTGGCACAGCACACCGTGCGCATAGCTCCACCGCAGGAATTACACAATTTCTGCGACCGGCCGTATGTGGCTTTTTGCTTCGCGATGAATTGAATTATCTGGGCGGCGCCATTACTGAACCTGGCCGCCCCTATGCCGCAATCATCGGAGGAGCAAAGATCTCGGGTAAGATTGATGTAATCGAGAATCTTCTTCCTCTGGTGGACAAACTGCTCATTGGCGGCGCCATGATGTTTACCTTCTTCAAGGCCAAGGGGAT
>JAGRNC010000227.1 GCA_020440935.1 Leptospiraceae bacterium
CTGCTCACAGGGCGCGATACGGAAACGGCCATACCAGTAACAAAGAAACGCGCGCGTCTGGACCTGGTTACCTCGGGAAAGGCCCTGGGTCAGGCATTGCAGGATCGAATACTGCGGCAGATCTCCAGCACTCGCGGAATGCAGGCGCGAATCAAGAAGCAATCCGGTCACGTAATCTCGTCGCTCGAAAAACGAATCCAGAAAGCCGAGAGCAGAAGACTAAAAAACGATGCGGCTAACTTCCGCCAGGAGCTGGAGCTCTGGAGAGGCTTGGCAAACGCTCCGGAAGAAAGCGAAACTCTGCATCTGGATCAAATTGTATCCTTTTACGTATCCAACATCGCCGACAGCTACGTGCCCGTGATTCGGGGAACTTTGATGAATATTATCGCTCCCTTTCGATTCTTGCTGGGGGGCTTCCAGCGTGGCTCCGTTGCCCCGGTGATCGGCGGTCCCGTGCAGGAGATTCGACGACTTGCAAACCTTTATCCGGTATTCTATGCGCCCACTCATAAAACGCATATCGATTCTGTCGAGCTGGCGTACGCGCTTTATCTCAGCCGATTACCATTACCTCGCTTTGCTGCCGCCAGCATTCTAATGAGTAATCCGATCTGGGGAAAATTCTTGAAGTCCATGGGAGCCTACTCGGTGGACCGGGAAAATACGCGAAACATTTTGTATCTCGAAACCCTCACTCAATACTCTATTCTGATGCTGGAGGCGGGCATCCCTGCTCTAGCCTACCCGGAAGGTACGCGAAGTCGCACTGGAGCATTCCAGGGAATCAAGACCGGCCTGCTTTCCACGGCTGTAGACGCCTTTCGAAGCTCCGGCCAGGAAATCATCGTTGTGCCAATGGCAATTAGCCACCGATGGACTCCCGAAGACCTGGAATTCAATAATCTGAAGCGTAACACTTCCTTTATGCAGTTTGTGAACCGTCGCAGAAAAGTGTATCTTGACTTTGGTCGACCAATTCTAATTAGCAACCACATCAAAAGCTCCGATCCGACCACGGCCGTTTCGGATGCCATCCTGAACTCGTGGCGGCGTAACTTCCGAGTGCAACCTCATTTCATTTTAGCCAGACTTTTAACCGAAAACAAAGGATCTCTGGAAGTAAAGGAAGCGGAAAAGGCCATCGCCCAGTTCGTGCAAACGCACCGATTAAACTATCAAACCACCGATCCCGCCAAGATTCTAAAGAAGGGTCGTCGGGCTCTAAAATCCAGAAAGCTCATTCGTGATGACCGCAATAAACTTTTAAGCACGCAGCCTGCCATGCTGGAATACTACGGTCGCATGATCCCCGAACTGGATTAACGCCATAACGCAGCCCTGCAATGCGGGCCTGCATACCATCGAAAGGCGGCCAATATCAATTGCTGTTGCCGAATACGCTTCCGTTAGCTATTTGTAAGGTCACCCTTTATTGCGATGATACACTCTAGCAGGATCAATGACCGTGAGCGGATCCCCTGGTAGAAGTTTAGACTGAATGGGAGAACAGATGATACCTGAGCTTGGCCGATATGTAACGTTGCATAAATATTCAAAGGATGCGCCCGAATTCCAGGTAGTGGAGAAGCCAATCCCGCAACCGGCAAAGGGTCAGGTGCTGATCAAGATTGCCGCCTCCCCCATCAATCCATCGGATTTGTCTTTTCTACGGGGCGAATATGGTATCAAGAAAGAGCTACCCTGCGTACCTGGTTTTGAAGCCTCGGGCAAAGTTGTGGCCAGTGGCGGCGGATTCTACGCGAATTACCTGAAAGGCAAGAATGTGGCCTGCACGGCTCCCTCTAACGGAGACGGCACCTGGGCAGAGTATATGATTGCTTCGGCCAGTGGATGCCTTCCGCTGGGCAAAGACACCGACCCGGAACAGGGATCCATGTCCATCGTAAACCCACTCACTGCCTTGAGTCTTCTGGAAATCGCGCGCAGCAAAGGGGCAAAGTCTGTGGTTCAGTCGGCAGCAGCCGGAGCGCTGGGTCAAATGATACATCGTCTTGCAATAAAGCAGGGCTTAGAAGTTATAAACATTGTAAGAAGAAAAGAGCAAAGCGAGCGCCTGAATGCACAGGGAATGTCCCACATTCTGGTTAGCACAGAAAATTCCTTTGATTCGGATTTGCAGGATTTATCCCATCGCCTGGAAGCAACCGTTGCATTCGATGCCGTGGGCGGCACAATGACCGGACAGATTGCGGCCGCGCTCCCCAACAATTCGCACGTCATTGTATATGGCGGTTTATCCGGCGATGCCTGCGAAGTGCGGCCCGGAGCTTTGATCTTCCAACACCAAACCATCCACGGCTTCTGGCTTTCTGGTTATCTATCGGGAATGAATCCGATTCGAATTCTTCGACTTTCCCGGAGCGTGCAAAAGCTCATTCGAAACGAACTGAGATCCGAGATTCGCGAACGCTACGGTCTGGAGGGCGTCGCCCGGGCCGTGCAAGATTACACAACTACCATGAGCGGCGGCAAAGTACTGATCGTGCCTTAATACTCATAGCCCTCGATATAGGATGCAAATCCATGCGGAATGCCAAAAAGGGCCAAAAAACCGGGAAAACAGGGGCTTTTTATGAATGGATGATGCAATTTTGCTGGACATGAAATATTATGTCGCATTATTCACCGAATATGGCAAAGAAAGCAGCGAAGAAATCTGCAAAGAAAACAGTAAAAACAACAAAGGCATCATCCAACGGAAAATTCTCCTTCGTGGACGACCTGCTGGATGAGATCCAGGAAGTCATTCAAGTAGACAAGAAAGGTCAGGCAAAAATCAAAAAGACCGATCTGAAAGGAGCGCTGGAAGCCACTTTCGAAAGAGCAGGCAAAGCGGCCGCGGCCGGTCAACGAGTTCGATTCCCGGCCATTGGCGCCCTTGCAAGAGGCGAAATCAAAGCTCGCAAAGCCGGCAAAGCCACCAACCCATTTACAGGCGAAGAAATGCAGGTATCCGCGCGCCCCGCGAGCAAGAAACCTCGCTGGTCTTTCCCTAAAAGCCTCAAGGAAACCTTCGCAAACAAGCGAAACTGGTAATTACGTAATTACTCGTGCCAGCCATCGGGCTGTTATGCGCCCCGTGCACTGAAGAGGAAGCCCACCGGCTTCCTCTTCTTGCTTCTACTCCACCGCTTCACCTTTCACTCCTAAAATTAGCGCACTGGCGTTACGCTCTACGGTGGCAGCCATACCGTTCATGGTTCTGACCGCGTCCGATGCGAATCTCGACGGTGCCTATGAACGGGGCGTATCTCAGAGATGGCTTTACGATTCGTGATGTTTCTCCAATCGATAGTACAGCGAAGGGACAATCAGTAACGTCAGAAAGGTAGCAGTGATCAATCCGCCTACAACTACTGTGGCCAGCGGCCGCTGCACCTCCGATCCGGTGCCCGAATTAAAAGCCATGGGGATAAATCCGAGGCCCGCCACCAGACCGGTCATCAGCACCGGACGCAACCGTATCAACGTTCCACGAAATACTGCATCGAGCACGGAATGGCCCTCCTCGCGCAACTGATTGAAGAAGTTCACGAGCACAGTTCCGTTTAGAATGGCAATTCCCGAAAGAGCAATCATGCCCACCGATGCAGAAACGCTAAATGGTATGCTTCGCGCCCACAATAGCAATATACCGCCGGAAATGGCCATGGGGATACAGCTCAGCACAAGCAGGGTCTGTCTTACGTTCTTGAGACTTTGAAAGAGCAGCAAGAATATTAGCACCAGGGTCAGCGGAACGATCATTAGAATGCGAAGCCTGGCTCTTTCCAGGTTCTTGTACTGGCCGGCCCATTCAATCGTATAGTCATCCGGTAATTTCAATTCCTCGCGAATTCGCGCGTCGGCTTCCTCAACCACGGATTGAATGTCCCGATCCTGGATATAGATCGCCAGACTGGAATATCGCTTTGAATTAATTCTGGCAATTGTCGTTACCTGATCCATGAGCTGCAAGCGCGCCACATCGGTAAGTGGTACGACCCCTCCATCCGGAAGATCCACGGGCAGTTTCGCTGCGCGCTGCATATCGTTTCGATAATCATCGCGCATTCGCAGAATAATTGGAAATCTCCGGTCCTGTTCGTAGAAATAGGCCAGTTCATATCCTGCCATCGCAATCTCAAAGGCCTGCCCAATCCCGGCCGATCCAATACCCCAGTAGGTCATATCCCTGGGATCGGGTCGGAATTCCAGCACCGGGCTTTGCCGCAATGCAGTGAGCGCATCGGCGCTAACTTCGGCCACTCCATTGATCCCACGAAGTATTTCTTCCGATTTCTGGATGTACTGCATTAGACTCATTAGATCTGGGCCGTAGATTCGCAGCGATAGGTCTGCCCGTGATCCTTCCAGCATTTCGTTGAAACGCATGGCAATGGGCTGCGTGGGCGAATGCTCCTGTCCTGGAGCCGAGCGCTCGATGGCATCGCTTATGGAACGATAGAGTTCGGTCTTTGTATAAGGCCGTCCATCGATACGATCGGGCCAATCGGATTTGTTCTTCTTTAGAATTACGAAGGTATCGGCCAGGTGAATGCCCATGGGGTCGGTGGCCGACTCCGGAGTTCCAATACGCGAAAACACCGTATCCACTTCAGGAAATTGCATGATAGCCTTTTCGCTTTCTTTTTGCTGGTGTAGCGTGGAATCCATACTGATGTCCGCATTCCTGGTCAGGCCGATCACCAGATCCTTTTCATCAAACTCCGGCAGAAAGTTAGCGCCCAGAGTAAAAAACAATGCCACCGAAAGGGCAAATACTCCCACGCTGGCTCCGGTCATCTGATATGGATGCTGCACAGCGAACCGGAGCACCGGCTCAAAGCCA
>JAGRNC010000228.1 GCA_020440935.1 Leptospiraceae bacterium
ACCCTTGAGTGGGAAAAGGCCGGGGACTTTCCCGACGACATTCGACAGGTTAGGCTACGTATCGGAATTGTATTATCCAGAAATGGTGGGGCGCTCCCGCAAATGGAGCGGCCATTGCGTTTCTTTGCAGGGGCGGTGCCCGGTTCGGGAAACCAGTACTTAAGCTGGATTCATCAGCGGGATATGGCGCGCATTATCCAGTTTGCCGCCGAAACCCAATTACGGGGAACATTTAATGCTACTGCTCCGGAACCGGAAAGCATGGATTCGTTTATGCGAAAGCTGGGATCAGCCATTGGCCGCCCTGTGTATCTACCCAACGTTCCCAGCTTTGCTCTACGACTGATGATGGGCGAAATGTCGGAAATGGTTCTTGGTGGGGCTCGCGTTTCCAGCGAGAAGATACAGAGAGAAGGATTTCAATTCGAATTTCCGAATTTAGAGAAAGCTCTTGGCGACCTGTATGGACAGACGGTTTCTGCGGAGGGTTAGCGATATCGGGGACAAAAAGAAAAAGAAAGCTCAGAGGTCGAAAAAGAAATTGGAAGAACTAAGCAAGATTGCAAAGAACCTGAAGATCGGTTCCATCAAGCGGCACATCTTTTTATGCTGCGATCAGACCAAGGATAAATGCTGCGATCGCGGCGATAGTTTGAAGTCCTGGGATTATCTAAAGTCCAGACTGAAGGAGTTGGGCCTGGTGGGATCCGGCGAGGTATTTCGCACAAAGGCAAATTGCCTTCGGATTTGCAAAGGTGGTCCCATAGCGGTGGTGTACCCGGAAGGGATCTGGTATCATGGCTGCACGCCGGAGGTTCTGGAAAGAATCATCCAGGAGCATCTCATTGGCGGCAATCCAGTGCAAGATTTCAAGATTGAGATTCCAGATTCGGCAGGCGAGGCCAATGCGCCGGCGGCGCCCTGAAACCAGGCGGCGGAAGGGCTTGCCTCCGTTCGTCCAGGCTGGATGCTGACCGGATGGCGGAGAAAAGCCAAGCCTACGCGCTATTTGATCTGGATTACACGCTAATACCACACGATACGCTGCTTCTATTCTGCAACTATGTATTGCAGAAGCACCGATTCAGAATTCTTTATCTTCTATTCTTTGCTCCTGTCGCAACTCTGGCCGCTTTCGGATTGGTTTCATCGGGTACTTTGAAACGATTCTTTTTGGCATTTCTATGGGGCCTTCCAGCCGAGAAGCTTGATTTTTACGCCCGGGATTTTGTGCAGCGCTCGGTGCTTCCGCGGATGTATCCGTCGATGCTCGAAATTCTTCGAGGACACCAGGAAGCCGGCCGGACTGTAGTTCTTACGACGGCTGCGCCGGATCTCTATGCCCCCTACATTGCCGAATCGCTGGGCCTCAGCCATTGCTACGCGACCCGAATTCTGCGCTCCCCCAGAATGCCTTTGCTTTGTAGGTTAGAGGGGAAGAATAATAAGAACCTGGAGAAAATGCACCGTATGGCTTCCATCCTGCCGCCGCAGGTTGCCACTGCCCTTGCAGAAGACCTGGATTGGAAGCGCCCGGAATACCCTGAATCGGTCAAGCTTGCAGGAAGCTACGCCTATTCCGATTCTCCGGCCGATCTGGCAATCCTTCGAATCGTAGAATTTGCGGCAGTGGTGAATCCGGAGTCTGCTTCTTATATTGCTGAAGCGCGTCAGAAAGGCTGGGCCATTCTGCAGCCGGCCAAACCATTTGGCGGATTGCCCGGAAAACTATGGTTGATGGTTCGGCAAATGCTGGGATTCTATCCTCTGGAACCGGAACGCAAACAGTAGCGGTCGGATGCATGACCAGGACAACTATGACAAAAAGCAAATTGAAAGCTCATCGGCCCAATTTTGGCCTGTTGCTCATTGTTCTTTTGGGAGCGTTTTTGGGTTCGGCATGCACCAATTATTCCAGCGATTCGTATCCGGCATCTACACCCATACTGCTGGGGTTGTCTCCGGATGGCAGCACTTCGGCAAACATCAATGCCATTAGCACTTACGGAAACGGCCATACCATTCGAATTGCGGCCCAGAACTATGAGCCGGGATTCCAGGGGTATCGGCTATTTGAAGGCGCCTCCGAATCTGCCGTGCAGAGCGCCGATGCCACCACTGGTATCGATTGTGGCGCGCTACTCCAGACTCCTGTGCTCGGAGTTGTCTACACCATTGAGGTGCGCACCGATTCGTCAGCATCCGCATCTACAGCGCTATGCGTGGTGCCGCATATCCTAACTACCGGTAATTTTGTGGCGCTGCGAAGCGTATACTACCGTGGTCTTCTTGATCCTGAGTCCAACGGTCCCTCTTCTAACGCTATTCAAGTCCCTTAGATTTGCACCGGCTTATTTTTCATTTTTTTGCCGAACCGGATGCTGGCGAATGCCGGTGAAGGCCAGGAACCTCAAAACCGGCGCACTTGGACATTGTCAGGACCGACTCAGGACTGCGTTCTTTGCAACCGACGCAATCGATCGCGCAGCTTTCGAGGAGTTTTTTCCTTTCGTTCGGCAAACCACCTGTAAAGAACAAAACGCTGATTGCGATCCTCAAATCGACCAACTTCAAGAAAGCCGTTCCGAGCCAGGATCTTTCTGGAAGCGACGTAATCTTCGCGGGTTCTTGCCTGAAGCTGATCGAAGCCTTCCTGTCGAGCTAATCCAAGCATACTCTGCAGAACCAACCCACCGATTCCCCGGTGTTTTCCGCCAATCCAGTATCCGATTTCGGAGTCGTTTCGCCAGGTTTTAAAACCAAAGCAGCCCACCGGCTCTGCATCCTTCATAATAACGTAGGTTCGCGATCGATTCTTTTCCCAATCCTCAATTGCCCCCGAAAGAAATGTTCGAGCATCTCGCTCCGAATATCTTCCCTCGAGGGTAAGACCAGCGTCTTCCATGAGGCGGAGTATATCCGCCTCATTCACAATCTGAATAAACCGCGAAATAAATCGATCCGATAGATACAGCGCGATGACTGGCTCTATTGTGTACCAATTTCCATTTTGCGGATGTTGTATCTTGAGTTCTTGTGGGTCGTCTTCCATTGTAGTAATCGTAGGAAACGATTAGTGATGATGGCCCCCGGGACCGTGCACGTGACCGTGTTCCAGCTCTTCGTTGGTTGCATCGCGAACTTCGCGTACGGTAACGTCAAAATGCAGAGTTTCTCCGGCCAGAGGATGATTGCCATCAATCTTTACGCTCTCGCCTTCCACAGAAACCACCGTGAAGACCTGGACGCCTGCTTCGGTCTGCGCCTGAAACTGCATTCCTGCCTCTACATTGTCCACGCCCTGAAACATGGCCTTCTCCACGTCCTGAATCAGGGCATCGTTTCGAATTCCGTAACCCTTCTCCGGTGGGATGGTAACCTGCAGATTTTCTCCGCTAGCCTTTCCTTCCAGTGCTTCTTCAAGTCCGGCGATCAAATTTCCATTGCCATGTAGATAGAATAGCGGTTCTCGACCTTCGGAGGAATCCAGTATACTTCCGGCGTCATCAGTGAGTTTATAGTCGATGCTGGCGACTTTGTCTTTTGCAATCTGCATTGTTCATCCTGTGCGTCCGCTCTTTTCAGGCGGGCATTTTTTGCAACATAGTCATCTGGAAGTCAGCTTCAAGAACTTTTCCTTAGAAATGTGCGAATCTCCAGGTAGCGCATGGGACGATTCAGATCGCAATGCCATCCGCGCCGACGCAGTTCCTGGCTCAAAATATATAGGAAGAATCCATGCGAAAATAGGCTGACCGGTCGTTGGTGGGCTTCGCGCTCCAATCTATCGGCGGCCATCTTCGCGCGATTGATGGCTGCATTCTTCGGTTCATCGGATCGCTTTCCCAGATACCAGAGGATCCGCGCCAGCATCAGGTGCCAGTAAGAAGGTAACCAGAACCAGTTGGGCACATCGGGTAGAGGGACCTCTCGGAACATGGAGTCCTGGGCGAAGGCGCTACCATTTAGGAGTAAGGTAGCGGTTTCTTTTGCGCGCAAGAGATCGGAACTGTACGCATTGCTTGCACGAATCGTGGTCACGGTGTGGGGATCTTTCGTTGCGGCGCGGGCGCGATTCCATTCTGTATGCAGGGCCGCCTCATCATACAATCGAATAAGTCGATTGAATTCGGATCCTCGAATCCATTTACGGGGATTGTCGGTGTAAGGGAATTCGGGTTTACCGTGTCGAATCAGGAAGATCATCAGTGAGTGGGCTTTGTTGCTGCGCAATTTTCTATGCTTAGCTTGTCCAGTGCTGGGTGCGGGCTCTGCTCAGGCGGCCGAGTTGGCTCGGCGTACTTCGTTCTTTAATGCCATTCCTTCGCCGAATTGACGGATGTTTTCCAGAGTTACGTGTGCGATCTCCTTTAATGCATTTTCTGTAAAGAAGGCCTGATGACCTGTGATTAGGACATTTGGAAAAGTCAAAAGCCTGGCAATGTCATCGTCCAGAAGTACATCGCCCGAATGATCTGCGAAGAACAGGTCATCTTCCTGCTCGTACACATCGATTCCCAGAGCGCCAATGATTCCCTGCTTGAGCGCTCGAATCACTGCGGGAGTGTCGATTATTGGACCACGGCTGGTATTGATAATCATGACACCGGGCTTCATTTTCATCACCGCTTCCTCACCGATGAGATGCTTGGTGGAATCGGTAAGCGGACAGTGGAGCGAAATAATGTCGGATTCCGTGTATAGCCGATCCAGATCACAAAACTCCATGGTCCGACCCAGAGCATCGGTTTCTACATGCCCGGTGCGGTTTGGGTCATAGGCAAGGACATGACATCCAAATCCTTGCATGATTGTTGCAAAGACAGTTCCAATCTTGCCCATACCGATGAC
>JAGRNC010000022.1 GCA_020440935.1 Leptospiraceae bacterium
GAATTGATAAAATTCCATGTTTGCAATAACAGCTCCTGCGCGATAGGCCAGGGCCACGCCGTCGCCGGTGGCCACATCGGGATTCGTATTGTGGAGATATACTCGCCCGGCTCCACCGGAGGCCAGGATGGTGGCACGCGCTCGAATTACGCTGATCTCCCATGTGTTTCGATCGTAAACGTAAGCGCCATAGCAGGCCGGAGGCTTATCGCCCGGATTCTTTTCTCCATCCACGTGGTACTCGGTAATCAGTTCCACACCGCAGGTATATTCTAGAATTTCCACGCCCTTCTTTTTTGCGGCATCCACCAGTACGTTTTCTACCTCGCGCCCGGTGAGATCGCCGGAGTGCACAATGCGATTGGCGCTGTGGCCCCCTTCGCGGCCAAGATGCAGTTCGCCTTTGGGATTCTTATCAAACTCGGCGCCCATTTCCATGAGCTTGCGCACATGACCGGGACCCTCGGTGACGAGGATTCGAACCGCTTCTGGATCGCAAAGACCGGCGCCTGCATCCATAGTATCTGCAATGTGGCTTTCAAAGGAATCGGTGGAGGCCAGCACCGATGCGATGCCCCCTTGAGCATAGCTGGTATTCGCTTCTACGACATTCGATTTTGTAATCAGCAAGACACTGCCCAGTTCGGACAGATGGTGCGCGGCGTACAAACCGGATACGCCGCTGCCTATGATAAGATAGTCAACGCTTCTATCCGACATATCAGGGAGCCGGATACTTGCTCAGAGCGTCAAAGTACGGCAATGCTCGAATCAGCCCCGCATCCGGTTTTATTGCATCGGACTTGTGGGATTTCAAGAATTCCTCGGCGCCAGCATTGTCGCCCACCATGTCCTGCAAACGTTTGATCCAGGCCTGGCGGGCCGGTTTCTGTTTTCTTTCCTGTAGCTCGGGCAGATGTTGCCACATGTCCTCTTCGCGGAACCGCGGCGGAAAGCTTCCGTCCATTTCCGAGGAAATGGAAATATCGGGATGCACGCCATAGACCTGGATGGTGTATCCATCCGGAGCATAGTAACGGGCTGTGGTCAACTTGACGATGACATCACCATGGTTTTCCAGGCTCTGTACCGTGGCCTTACCAAAGCTGCGTTCGCCCATAATCAAAGCGGCAGCATGATCTTTTAGTGCAGATGCAACAATTTCAGAAGCCGATGCTGATCCCGCATCAATCAGCACAATCATGGGCGCTGCCGCTGAATTGAGAAAGATGGGACGTTGATCGTTTGTTTCGTCTTTGGAATCGCGACGGCCTTTGATTTCCACGACTTCGGCGCCTTTGGGCAGAAACAGGCCTGCAATTTTGATCGCCTCACGCAAGTCGCCTCCTGGATTTCCTCGAAGATCCAGAACCAGCCCGTCCAGGTGGCCATCCGCTTTATCCATCAACGATTCGTATTCTTCACGAATCAGGTCGGAAGGATAGGTACGATCAAACAGGAACGAAGAAAGCTTGATTACTCCAATCTTCTTATTTGTGAATTTTGCCAATGGCGAATCTGGAATGTAGGTGGACGACACCGCCTTTTGCTCGATTACTCCGCGTTTGATAGGGATATCAAGAGTTTCCAGCGTTGTGGGCCGCTCCACCGTAAGAGTTACGATGGTCTCTTTGGGCCCCCGGATCATTTTCACCACGTCCGATAGTGGAATATTTTCAATGCTGTTTTCATCCACTTTGCGAATGATATCGCCGGCTCGAAGTCCTGCATTCAAAGCCGGCGACCCAGGAAGTGGGGTTTCTACAATTACATCCGCCGGACCGCCGCCGCGAAGCATAGCGCCAATCCCTTCAAATGAGGAATCCTCGGAATCTTTGCGGATTTTATTCCAGGTCTCCATGTCCATCACCGCGCTGTGCGGATCCAGACTCTTCAGAAATCCATTGGCGGCGGCAAAATAAACAAAGTTCAGGCCAAACTCGGAAGGATCGTACTGCTCCATTTCGTGGAAGGATTCCGTGTCTGGCGGAGTAAGGTAATCTCCTCGATTCTCCTCAATCCAATTCACCACATCCAGAAAATCGTTTCTGGAGAATGCCACTTCCTTCCAGGCGTCATCCATGGACTTTTGTTCGGACTGGATTTGCTCTTTTAGAGCTCTGGCTCGCTCTGCACGCTGGGCATTGGACATGGACTCGCGCTGCTTCTGCTCCTGCTCTTCCAGTCGGTCGCGCTTTTTCTCGTATGCCTCCCAATCCGGGATGAGGATCACATATTTGGCATCGGGTTTGATTTTTAATACTTTGCCCGGAATGATCCGGATGGGTCGTAGAATTTGATCTTGCTTTTTATAGAATGGCTCCGGATAAAGAATTAGCGGAAAGGGCAATACTCGAAGGGCGGCCTCGGCGGCGCCGGTGTAACCGCGCGAGGTATCGATGCCAGGATCGATGTATTCATCCATGGCTACCTTGATGATATCATCGAACTGCTCTTGCCCAAATTGTGCGGGAATATTTTTGCTCTGAGCGGGGTCACACCCGCCGCATGCAAATAAGAACAATGCAAGAAATACTGATAAAACTCTCACGATATATACTGGAGGGCGGGCGATGTGTTTTGTCGACATTTTTCGAGAACCTTTGTAGGAATGAGCGACCGGCATCATCAGGCTTCTCGGCCAGGAGCATCTCCCGGCGGTTGCCGGTCTTCGCAGGGTTTCTGGCCCTGTCCTGCATTGCGAATTGCCATCAAACCGTGTCTGAACCCTATTACCTGATCCTGGATCATGCAGTCAAAGAATACTTTTTGCCCGACGGCGATAAATCCACCGCCATCCAGTTGCTGACCCGCGGTTGCAGCGAGGCCGAGGACAGTCCGGACCTGCTTTGCTATAATGCCGGAGTCTTACTTCTAAGAGAGGAAAAGCCCGAAGAAGCCCTTCGGTACTTCAAGAAGGCCGCTTCCATCCATGACATTGAGCTGTACCGCGCCGCGGTCCAGAGGGCCCAGAGATTGGCGGAGGGCAAGGTAGGATCCTTTGAAAGTTACAGAGATTTCTGCAATTCCATTATCCAGGGATGTCGTCAGCGATCGCCAGAAGTAGTCGAAAACCTGCAATCCCTTTCCGAATTGCAAGCAGGCACCGATCTACAACGAAAAATAAACTTCAGTACCCAGCCATTTGTAAGCGAATGTCTCCGTAAGGTCGCCCCGGATAGAGCGGCCGCCATCAATAAGGCCCTGGCCGATCGTTCCAGGCATCCTGATCTGGCCACCGAACTACATACCCTGGACCTGCTGCATCATCCGCTGGGCCGAATCTGGAATCCGTTCTGGCGCTACGGACAAAATCCAGGGGGACAGCCTGCTGTGCAGGCCTGGGCGGCCACTCTGGACGCAGCGAGAAGTGGATCGGCAGGTCAGGCCGAGGCCGCAGCCATTCGGTTCTTTGCCCTACCGCAGCTCTCTGGCGACGCAGGACTTGCATTACGTCGCGCCGGGGCATTGCTTATTCTTCAGGACCCATTTTTTGATTCCGTACGCTCTGCTCGATTAAAAGAGATCGCACAATCAAATCTGTAGGCCCGCATTCCGATAATCTTTCCATGGAAGGGAATGATAGCGGCATTACCGAGCAGGAAAAGTCAACGATTCAAAGAGCATTGCAGCTTTCCCAGACCGATCCGGGAGGCCCCCGCGCGCCCGGCGAAAAGGTAGTGAATCTAAATGTTTACAAGATTCAGCGAGCGCTCCGAGAAGAAGGCTTCGACCTTATTCGCGATAATAACGGCAAACTCACCCTTGTGCTACGCATGAATAGCAATGCTACCTGATTACTGTGCCTGATTCTATTTAAGAGCCAATTTCTGTTCCATCTCTTTGCGATCTGTAATATCGCTTAGGGCGACATATCTTCCAATTTCTCCTGTCGAAGGTTTGTCGATGCCCTCGAAAAAACTATGCGAGGGCCCGAACGCGCGAAATCGGACGCCATGTCATAATGCGAGAACCACTCGAGCCCTCCTACTATGCTATAATTCAACGCTGGACACCTTCGACAGAATGGGTAAACTGGAAGGAATGTACGAGGATGATCGCGAACCGACGCACAAAGAGGATGTAGCCCATGCGAAGCGCTCGCTGTGGATTGCCTTGATGGTAGTGCTACTCGAATATCTTTTCTTTTTGCTGGAATTGAATATCAAGTTGCCCGGATGGTTCACGGGCGTGCATCCCCGAGCCATAGATGGACTGCCCGGTATTTTACTGGCTCCAGTGATCCATGGCGGATGGCTTCACCTGTTTTCGAATTTACCGCCTCTATTTGTATCCATCTGGGGCATCAGCTATCTATACCATTCCATTCGATTACAAGTATTGATCGCCAGTTATTTGATCCCCGGAGCGGCCGTTTGGTTCTGGAATGATCCGCATATTCACATTGGAGCTAGCGGATGGGTGTACTGCATGCTTGCATTTCTATTTACTTCGGGAATCATGCGAAAGCATCCCCGCTCCGTGGCTCTTTCGCTCATTATTGTCTTTCTTTACGGTAGCCTGGTGTGGCGAATATTTCCCGGCGAACCTGGGATCTCATGGCAATCCCACCTTTCCGGCCTCACGGGTGGAATACTGCTTTCCTTTTTCTTTCGAAGGATTGAGATTTTCGATCCCTGGCGCCAGGGCGACGACCTCCTGGACGACGACCCGTTCGACGATGAGCGCTTAACCGAGAATTTTCCGGTGCGGCGGCCAGACGACTACGCCCATGACCCATTCGGCATAAACGGGGGGATCGATTCTGATGAAAGACGGGACTTCAATCAAGTAGATCACGAAAATCCTCATAGATATTCTCCAGATACTGAGAACGACCGGTGATCAAATACAGCTGCGCGTTTCCTTCATAGATTGTAAGGAATTTTCGCGCAAGACTTTGCCCGGAGATCTTGGAACGAAGTTTTCCGGCCGCTCGCGCATTTTCGAAATAAGCAGCCAGCATTTCATTCCATTCGCGGATGGCCGCCTGAAGCTCAGAGCGAAAATCGTCCCCCTGATTCAATGTCTGCGCAGAGAAGTTTGCAAAAGGACAACCGTGGAAATCGCTTCTTCGACTCTGCCGCTTAAGTATTCGAACCCAGGACTGAACCATTTCCAGCGGATCCTCCTTCTGAAAGAGCACTTCCAGCAGTGAAGCAATCGCTTCCCGCTGACGCCGTAGATAAGCCAGGGCCAGATCTACTTTGGATGGGAAATACTGATAGAAACTGAGCTTGTGTGCTCCCGCCTCCTGGAGAATCCGATTGATGCCGGTACTCTCATAGCCATTGGAATAAAAAAGTCGATCCGCGGCATTCAGGATGCGAGACCGCGGTGAAGAATCGGATTCCATAAGTGCATTGGCGCTCCACTAGACCGGATTGTCTAATTTTTTTCTAGACCTGCAATCAGGAACACCCAATATTAGACAGATCGGTCTAGGAGAAGAATATATGCAAAGACTGGAATTACATAAAAGCGGCCTCGCCTGGTGTGAGGCGCCGGAGCCACGAATTGAGGGACCGGATCAGGCCATCGTTCGACCGCTGGCCGTGGCGCGATGCGATTTGGATCTTCCCATTATCCAGCGAAAGACCTTATTTCGTCCGCCTTTTGCCATCGGCCATGAATTTGTAGGCGAAGTAGTGGAAACGTCGGAGGATCTGGCCCATGAATGGCCCAGTGGAACCAGGGTGGCCGTTTCTTTTCAGATATCCTGCGGCCATTGCGCTTCTTGCAAGCGCGGGCTTTCCAAGACCTGCGATCAGCAAGATCCAATATCCGATTTTGGCATGCCGCCCGGAGCCCATCAATTCGGAGGAGCCTTGAGCGATCTGGTACTGGTGCCCCATGCGAAGCAAATGATGCTTTCGCTGCCCCCGGACCTGGATCTTGCAGGAGTGGCCAGTCTGAGCGATAACATTGCTGAATCCCGGAAGCTTGCCGGGAGATTTCTGGATCGAGAAAACCTGGAAACAGTTCTTATTGTCGGCGGTGTGGCAGCAAGCATCGGATTGTACACAGCGTTGCTTGTGCATCAAACTTCTAAAGCGAAAGTGACCTACCTGGACACCGACCGATCGCGTGTGGACATGGCCGACCGCCTGGGGATCGCCGCGGAGCATGTGAGCAAATTTCCGAAGAGCGCCGGACGATTCGATCTGGTCTGCGATTGCAGCGCACAGGAAGAAGGCTGGCAAATGGCCTTGCGGTCCATCGCACCGGGCGGCGATTTTACGAGCGCCTCCATCTTCTGGAACAACAAACAATCGATTCCATTCCTGGAGTTGTACAATCTGGGCGCCCAGATCCATCTTGGAAGAGTGGATTCCATCGAATCCATGCGAAAACTGCTGCCTTTCATCCTGGATGGTAAATTCACCCCAGAAAAGATTGTGACGTCCCGTGTTCCGTATAAGGATGCACTGGAAGCCTGGCAGGAACCCGCCCTGAAATTGGTCATCGAGCAATGAGCGACGCGGGCGGATCCGCCAAAAAAAGGGGCCGGAATCCGCCAAACACGGACTCCGGCAGAATCATGCACCACATTAAAGGGTAGGACATTCTTCGCGGTTCTGGCAGAGCCCCAGGTTTCTGGACGGCCCCAGTACCAGCGAAAGGACTTCAACCGGCGGTTTGATTGCGCCCAGTGCGGTTTCAGCGTTTTCCAGAGCTTCTGCCAGCTCCTCAAGACACATAGACAGCGCGGTGCCTTTCATGATATGCAGAGTTCGCGCAAATTCGGCCGCATCGCCGCTGGATGCAGCTTGCTTTAGAGATCTCATGTTATCGCGCAGATTCTTTCGGGCAGCATCCAGAAGCGCCGAGACCGATGCGGAATCCAATCCAGTCTGAAGCAAAAACCGAGATTCGTTGAACACGTTTCTGCTCGGTTCCGGTCGGCTGGATTTTCGGCTGTCCACCAGAGTGCGCAGAACTCTGAGGAAGTCTTCGCGCACCGCCGGTTTCTCCAGAAATCCATCCATTCCGGAGGCCAGAGATTTATCGCGTTCATTGTTCATGTTGGATGCTGTAAGCCCAATGATTATAGGCTGCTTCTGTTTGCTGCGTCGAATCTCCAACGTCGTTTCCAATCCGTTCATGGGCTCCATTTGAACGTCCATGAAGATTAGGTCCACGGGCCGCGCCGAAAGAAGATTCAGTACTTCGCGGCCGTTGGAAGCCTCTATTATCTCGGCGCCAGGCATAAGATTGGCGATTATGTGCCGGGTTAGCGTACGGTTTACGATGTTATCGTCCGCCACTAGAATCCTTGCTTTCCCGCTAAGCTTCTCAAGAGCCGATTTTGCGGACTTCGTTGGCAAACCGGATAGCGCGCGCGACAGGCTGCGACCATCCACCGGTCTGGTGAGTCGCACCACGGACGAATCGGTAAGATTGTCCGGAATGGTGGATTCGTTCAATCGCTCCAGTACCACAACTCGTGCGCTATCCTTATCGTCCAGGACCGCTGTCAGCACCTCGCTATTAAGCTCATCATCAATAAGAACGAGATCGAAAGGCCCTCCTTTCACGGCCTCGGTTAGTTCTGAAAGACTGGATGCATGGACACATTCGGCTCCCCAGGACCGAAGCAATCGATCCATGGTTTTTCTTTGCGCCGGATGCCGGGCTGCAATGAGGCAGCGCTCAAGGCTTTCTGGTCGACTGTAAGGCGAGCTAGAATCATGAATTTCTAGATCGAGATCAAAATAGAAGGTGCTTCCAATACCCCTGGCACTCTCCACTTTGAGTAGTCCGCCCATAAGCTTTACCAGTTCGCTGGAAATGGTCAGGCCCAGACCGGTCCCTGCCATGCGCTGCCCCTGACGCTGTCCCTGCGAAAAAGCTTCGAAGATTCGATCCATTTGAAGTTCATCGATTCCAGGACCCGTATCGCGAACCGCGAAGCGAAAGTTTCCTTCCCGGATGCCCGAATTAATCGACAGAACAACTTCGCCGGATTCGCAAAATTTCACTGCATTGCCCAGAAGATTCACCAGTACCTGCCGCAGATGCAGCGAATCTGCCAGCACGGCCGACGGAATCGATGGATCGATGTCCAGCACCAGTTCCAGTCCTTTTTTATGGCCCTGATAGACAACGGCATCCATGGACTCCCGGGCAATCCTGGTTATGTCTGTAGGCTCCAGATCTAGTTTCATTTTACCGGCATCGATCTTGGAAAAATCCAATACATTGTTTACAATGCCGAGAAGCAGACTTGCCGATTGCTGCGCCAGCGCTGCGTATTGATTGCCCGCTCCAGGTAGATCGATCTGCGAAAGCAAATCTGTGAATCCGATTACTCCATTTAGCGGAGTGCGAATCTCATGACTGATATGAGCGAGAAATTCCCCCCGTGCTCGGTTGGCGCGTTCGGCTTCTATTCGCGCTTCTTCCAGTTTCTGTTCTGCTTCCTTGCGTTCCGTAATGTCCTTTTGAACGCCAAAGTGCCCGGTGATTCGACCAAGTTCATCGTAGGTGCAAATATAATCGCCTTCCACCCACATCAAGCTTCCATCCATTCGGCGCTCGTTTGTCTGCATCAGAGCCCGACCACTGTCAAAGAACTCCCTCCAGATTTCTCGTCCGTGGAGCGGATCATGAGCGAAGAAGTCCGCAGGAGTCAGACCAATGAAGTTCTCCTCGCGAGCGCGATATTGGTCTAACATGGCCTGATTCACCCTGGTGATACGCTGATGCGTAAAAACATAATCCAGGGTGGCTTCTTTATCTGTGCCTTCATTCCAGTAGATGGGCTCATCCAGCATCATAAAGAAGAAGCCAGCCATGGAGTTGTTGAAGAAAAGCTCAAATCGACGGGCGCTATCCTTTAGCAAGCTTTCGCGTTCCACCCGGTCGCTTATATTTCTTACAACACAGATCAATGTGTCGGCTCCATTTTCTGGATCGGATTTTAGAGTGATAACTGCGCTAAACCATTGTTTTCCGTGGGGCAGCTTTAATTCGTATTCTGTTTTCTGGCGCTGTCCGGTGGAAAGAGCTCTTTTCAAAGCATGCTCGATGGCCTGCAGCGCCTTTTCCGGAAATCCGATTTCTGCAATGGACTTGCCCAGGAACTCTTTTCGACGCACCAGTTGATCCTTCTCCGAATCGGAGTGGAAGTGATCTACAAAGCGAAGGCGGTTATCGAGTACAAATACCATATCGCCGGTGTTCATCAAAATCTGTTCGAGGTAGTTCTTCTGTCGGGCCAGGTTTGCCGCCGCCTGTTTCTCTTCGCTTACATCCGTGAACACCAGAACGATTCTCTTATTGGACAGTTGCGCCGCACGAACCCGGAAGTAACGCAATTCCTGATCTTTCCTTATGAATCTTAAAACTGCATTGGCAGAGTTATCCGGGCTTTCCGCCAAATGCGAAAATAGTCCGGTCCAGATTTCCCAGTCCTCGGGTAGGATTAAGGTATGCCATGCAACGTCTTCGGTGGACGGAATTGCGTAGCCCAGGTTGTTCCAGAATCCGCCGCTAAGCCAGCACTGGCTGGATTCGGGCTCGGCCATCATGCCGAGCCCGTCCAGGGTTGCGTCCTGCAGGTACTCTACCAACGCGCGTTCAGAGACCTGCATCGCATCAAACTCTTCTTTCAAGGAACCCATCTTCTTTCTCCCAACCATCGGTTACGCAATACGACGATGGCAGAAAAAGAATAGAGCGTTACCGGCACTGACAGGAATGACAGTAGATGGATTTGAAAGGGGCGAATTCGACTGTTACTATTGACAGTTGTCCAGGCGAAAGTCGCCTACCAGCGGGTAATGATCCGATTCTGCGGATTCCACCGATTCGATGGAATCCACAGAGATTCCCTCAGAATAAAAAACATAGTCCAGCGTGATGGCGTCGGGTATCAAAATCCCCGGTAGGTACTCGCCCACTTTCTGGCGCGTTTCCTCGGGGATAGGGAATGTATCGCTATTCATGGGAAGCCAGGAGCCGTCAGCGTCTTCGTAGCCCGCCTCGAGCATCATCGAATATTCGCCCATATCCAGGATCCCAAAAGTTGCTCGAAGCATATTAAAATCGCCGGCCACGATTTGCGGATACGGGCTACCTTTCAGCCAATGAATTAGAATTTGCAGCTCTTTGCGTCTTGCGGCAGTTCGTTGTCGGATATTGGATGTGCTGGAATTGGGCCCTGCCAATGGCGTCAGGTGCAGGGTCACCACCTCCAGATTATGGCCGTGGACATCGATCAAAGTACGTAGGGCCCTGCGGCTGCCCAGAGCCTTTTCTTCTATCTTTAAAATGGGATGACGACTGAGAATAGCGAGTAACCAGGCAGTGGTTCCGTAACGCACATAGGGCGAACTTACTGCCGATCGGTAGTTGCTGCGCGCGGCGATGGCCCGGGCATGGTCATAAGAAGGGGAAGCAAGAACCTCCTGGAGCGCCACAATGTCCGCGCCCATTTCCCCCACTCGATTTTGCAGTCCTGCGAGGCCGCGATCCGAATAATGCGTATTATAGGTTGCCAACCGAAACCGGCAAGAGTCGGATGACGTTCGGACCAGGCCGCACCAGCAAATCAGCGCAAGGCAACCTCCTGCGGAAATCATTATCGCCTTTCGCATGCTGACAGGGATCCTGATCGGCGCGGATGCGCAACATCCTTTATCCACTACTCTCAAAAATAGCCAACTCTCCCATGATAGAAGAAGTAAGAATCCGAAGAGTCCTCCCGGACGATGGGGCAAAACTTTACGGAGCCATTCGGCAGTCCTTTGAGCAGCTGCATCGGTGGATGTTCTGGTGCCATGAGAATTATTCTATAGAGGAAACCGAAGAGTGGGTTCTACGGCAATTCAAGCTCTATGAAGAAGGCCTGGAATACGAAATGCTGATTGAAGATCAGGACGGAAAAATCCTGGGGGCCTGTGGCTTGAACCACCTGGATCCGAATCGATGCGCAAACCTGGGTTACTGGGTTCGCACCGATTGTGCCAATGCCGGGGTGGCCACGCAGGCCGTACAACAGTTGCTGCAATGGGCTCGGCAGAACACGAATTTGATGCGGCTGGAAATCGTTGCTTCCATCAAGAATGGGCCCTCCAATGCAGTGGCTGAAAAATGCGGGGCTACCCTGGAAGGTGTTGCCCGACGCCGGCTTCTCTTGCCGGACGGATTCCACGATTGCAATATCTACGCAATCCTTCTCCGAAATGATATCTGACCTGTCGATCCAGCGGTGGGCTGCAGATTACTCTGGAGCCGATATCATGGCTCCGATGGCTTCTGCGCAAGAGCCTCCGTATTCGTAGCCCGCGCGAACAAGCCTGGACAAGAATGGTTTCACCGATTCCAGATTTGACATATTTTCCGTTCTTTGTGGGCTGGCAAAATGAAGCGCGTAACTTACATTTCGCATTTTGCACGGCCTCTGGGACGCGAAGACCTGGAGGAAATCAGCTCGGTCTCGGTTCGTAACAATGGAAGGGACGGCCTTTCCGGAGCTTTATTTTGCTTTCGCAACATCTTTTATCAGATTCTGGAAGGCGAAGAACAGTCAGTGGATCGATGCCTTGCACGCATAGCGGCAGACGATCGGCATAACCGGATATTCTATCTGCAGGTAGAGCAAGGAGTGGATCGCCGATATAGCGATTGGCAGATGCAAACGGTAATCCTGGACGAAAATACCGATAAGCTCATACGTCCCATTCGTAGCCTTCTCGATTCCATGGCCGTGACCCACCAGACCCTGGAGCAGTATATTCCGCCAAAGGTTCTGGATGAAATCCAGAAAGGAAGAATGCCCCAGGAGCTTCCGCCCTCCTATGGCGAGCGAACCGTGATGTTCATTGATCTGTTTCGTTCCACGACAATGTTCGAACGATGGCCGGTAGAACCCGCTGCGCTCATCCTGCAGAAGTTCTATGACAATGCATTAAAGCTTGTGAAAGAATATGGCGGGATTATTTCAAAACTTACCGGCGATGGCCTCATGGCCTACTGGGATGCGAACGAAACCAATGCCGCAGTGGAGTCAGCTATCGAAATACAAAGAGAATTCCATCGAGTACGCTCGGCAGCCACCGAATCCAGCAACCCATTGCGCCTGCTTTACGCCGGGATTGGCCTGAGTAGCGGCCGAGTGCTGGAAGGGAACATTGGAAACTCAGTCTATCGAGACTACACTCTCCTGGGCGATACAGTCAACACAGCGGCTCGGATGGAATCGGTAACACGAAAAGTAGGATATGGTCTTGTTTTTGATGATTCGGTACTTTCGAAGCTACGCAGTGGCCAGTGGAAGGGCGGCACAGTAAGAAAGGTAGCGCTGCATCGACCCAAAGGTAAAACTAGCCGGGTTCCGGTGTACAGCATTGCCCTGGATGAACTCAAAGTGGACATAGACCACGATGCTTTGCAGCAAAAAATGGCAAGCGTGGGTCTGGAGCTTGCCGGTTCCCATTGAGGCGCTGGTTTTCCTGGGGCATTTGTCCCGCCAGCCGGGTCTGTGACTCAAATGAGGCATTTGACCTATTGTATTGAGGGAGGAATAACCTATAATGATGGCATAGGAGAAACTATGAACCCCACCCATTTACACCTAATTTTGAATCATGTGCCGATTATTGGCGCTATCATTTCGCTGGCAGCAATGATTGTTGCTGTGCTCTGGAAATCGGAAGATTACCGACGGGCCGCTTTGATTCTGGCATTCGTCACCGGGCTATTAGCCTTGCCCGCTTATTTCTCTGGCGAGGAAGCCGAAGAATCTCTGGAACATCAAGTCAAGATTTCCGAGGTATTCGTGGAAGAGCATGAAGAAGCGGCGCGGTTGGCAATGATTGCCACCGTCATCGCTGGCGCGGCGGCCGCCGTTGTGTTTTTCTACGGCCGCGATAAGAAACCTGCACTAGCGGCTGTGACAGTTCTTTTTCTGGTGGCCACAGGCCTGATGGTTCGCGCGGGAAATACCGGCGGGCAAATCCGACATACCGAGATTCGCCCCGCATCCAGCGAACCATTGCCTGCCCAGCCTGCGGAGCACGAAGAAGAGGACGAATAGACGGAGCTCTGGCCGCCCGCGGCAAAACCTGCAACCAGAGCCATTCTGCTCTGGTTGCAACGTTGCGCCTTATTCGAAGTACGAAACCAGACCGTTTTCAAAGCGATGGGCGGCCGCCTTCATATCGATCTGAAAGTCCACCAGCGCAAGGGTGGGCTCGTCGTGGATCGATCCCAGAGAAAGATACGGAATTCCTTCCGTTTTGCAGAGCTCCTGGAGCGCATCGCATTGCTTCTCTTCCAATGCGACCAGGATGGACCCGGCCGTTTCGGAAAACCAGAATAGATCCTTTCGATCCGGGAACCTGGTGGCCTTCTTGAGTTGATCCAGCGCCGCGGAATCGATGGTGGCGCCTACCGCCTGGCCGCTGTAAGGATTGTACAAAGCTCGAAACAGACCGACGGCCAGGCCACCCAGGGAAACATCCCGCGCCGAATGTATCAAATTCCGCACGGCTGCTTTTTGCATTACATCGCAAAGTCGCTTTTCCAGATCCAGATCCAGAGCGGGCGGACGACCCTGAATTTTGCCAGTGCGATAATTTTGATATTCGGAGCCCCCGGCCGAAGGTTGAAAACGACCAATGAGCGCAATACGAAGTCCGGCTGTGGCAAAGACCGGAGAAATAACATGCGCAAGGTCGGATATTAAGCCCACCATACCAATAGTTGGCGTGGGAAGAACCGGCCCATCCTGGCTTTCGTTGTAGAAACTTACATTTCCTCCGGTTACGGGGATTTCAAACGATCGACAGGCCTCTGACATACCTGCGATGGATTCGGCGAACATATAGTAATTCTCGGGGATATAAGGATTTCCAAAGTTAAGGCAATTCGTAATGCCCAGCGGACGTGCTCCTGTTACCGCCACATTTCGCGCGGATTCAGCCACCGCCAGGGCAGCCCCTTGTGACGGCTCCAAATACACAAACCTGGAGTTACAATCGGCGCTCACAGAGATGGCGCGATTTGTTCCAGGAATACGCACCACTCCGCCGTCGCCCCCGGGACCGTGGATTCGAACCAGGCCCACTTCGGTATCATATTGCTCGTATACAGGTCGTTTACTTGCCAGATTCGGACGCGCCACAAGATCCATAAATACCTGCGCAAGATCCGAAGCCTCGGGAATGGAATCATCGGAAACGGCCGCCGCCTCGTCCAGATACGCCGG
>JAGRNC010000229.1 GCA_020440935.1 Leptospiraceae bacterium
AGATTGACGCTTCCAGTCTTTCGGTAACCGGCACATTTGCCTTTCAATCGTCCAATCCATTCGGAAAGCTAAAACTTGTGAACCTGCAAGGAGTAGACCATCTGGTAATCAGTACCCCGGCCAAGCTGGGTTTTAACTTTGCCATCGATGGCGGCGTGGAGGCATTTAACCTGCAAACACGGCAGTTTCGCCCAGGATTCCTGTACACGGAAGCGACGGCAGGCGGCGACATTCTAGATGTTGTGATCAAGAATGACTCGATAGGTTATGCCACGGTTCAATACGCCGATTTTAGCGTTTCGCTGCAGAAATTCAATCCTCTGACGGGCGCTCGGCTGGCCGAACTGGCCTTCTATCCAGCCAGTGTAGGATTCTTCTCCGGCCTCGTTCTTTCGCCGGATGGGCGCCTGTATGCCGGGGACATCAGCAGCATCGCACCGGCTGTACGTATTTATGACACGGCTACGGATCTTCAGCTGGGTACGGTGCCCATTGTTGGTGGATTGCGGCCGGTGGACCTGGTTTATGTGGCTCCGCTGTAAGCCGTTTCCGGCCATAAATGACATCGGCGGGGAATTTTAAAAACTACCGCTGCATTTCTTCGTCCGGTATGGATCAAAAAAATGGACATGCACGCCTGAGGATTTTCCCTGGATGATCAGCAGGAGCAAATAATGGCCCGTAGCAATTCCCTCAGTCGTTCCATCCAAATCGTAAACCGAATTCGAATTACCATGTTTTTTGTGTATTCGGTTATGCTGGCGGCCATTGCTCCAGCGCTAGACCAGGCCATGATTCGCATGCAAATACTCGCTACCGGGTTTTATGCGCTTACGGCCATTGTATTTTGGGTGATGTATGCTCGTGGGTCCATGACACTGAACCGGGCTCGCTTCTTCGTAGTACTTGATCAATTCACTGTATTCGGATCCTTTCTTGGCGATGTGCTTCTGGATCCAGTTATTGCGGCTACCACTCTTCGCAGTCCTCTGGTGATGGCGCTTTTTATTATCCCCATCATCTACAGCTCGTTTGTGAATTCGCGATGGCTCACATTGTCGGTGGGTCTTCTGGGAGCGGTTTTCTATGGATCGCTGGCATACTTCGGAACATTCTCCGGTCTGGATGTACGACTAACCGATGTACCGGGTTCTACGAAAATCCAGATAGCCAGCCATGCAATGCAGTCGCTGGCGATTCTTGCATGCGGTATTATTTCCTTCATGGTGATGACCGTAATCGAAGAGTTGATGCAACGTACCAGTCGAATCATGACCGATTTGCGCGAGTCGAATCGAGTAAAGGAAAGCAATCGTAAACAAATTGCAAATAGCACCGAAGGGTTACAGTATACACTGAGCGAATTTCGAGCGTATCTCGATCAAAGTTCCAACATGATGCAGGACCAATCTTCTGCAGTAGAAGAAATCAGCGCAGTTACGGAAGAGCTTTCGGCCAGCGCCGGCCGTACTCTGAAATCGGCGGAGTCGCAAGAGAAGAATCTCAATCGCCTTAACGAAGAGAGCGAAAAGCTTAAGGGAATGATCGTTGAGGTCTTGAAATCCAGCGCAGCGCTGGAAGGGCTTAGCGGGGAAATCCAGGAGCTCAGCAGAAATGTCACCGATTCAGTTTCGCGCAACAACGATGTGTTTCAAGGAATTCAAGAGGCCTTCGAAAAGCTGGCCGAGTTTAACAGCGTAATCGTAGAGATATCAGATAAGACCAATCTTCTGGCGCTCAATGCAGCCATCGAGGCGGCTCGCGCCGGCGAACATGGTAGGGGATTTGCGGTGGTGGCCTCCGAGGTGAGCAAGCTGGCCGATTTTAGCGCCGAGAATGCCAAAAACATACAATCGATTCTGGAAAGTAGTCGTGACGTGGTGGACGAAGGACGACAGTCTTCGGCGAATGCGAATGAGCGAGCTCGTGGTCAGGACGATCGGCTGCGTTCCATGGTGGAAAAGATTCAGTTTTTGGATAGTCAGTATCGCCAGCAGGAGCGCATGAACCAGCATTTCCTGAATGATCTGGGAAAATTGAAAGAGCTTTCCGGAGAGATTGCAAACTCGGCCCGTGAACAATCTTCGGCGCATGAAGAGGTAGTAGATAATCTTTCCGGATTGGAAAAGAATGCCACGGAAATGACCAATCGGGGGCAGAGTATGTCGGAACAGCTGTCCGCCATCGAAAATCATATTCAGAAGTTACGCAACCTTAGCAAGTCGGATAAATCGCAGTAATCTTCAAAGCGGCAAGAGATAATCGTCGTGGCTAGATATAATCGTCTTTTTCTTTCTTGATAATGATTCGCCCTTCTTCATCCATTCTCCGCGCAACATTGAGAATGTAGCTGCGCGCTTCGTTGATTTCGCGCACAGAGATGGGACCGCGATTATCAATTTCGTCCATTACATCGGCGGCGCGGTTTTGACTTAGAGCATTAAAGAAATGACGACGCATTTCTTCGCCAGCTCCGCGCAAGGCGGACGCAAGCATCATATCATCATCTACTCTGGACAGCAGAAGGCGCATTTCCTTGGGATGGAGGTTCAGAAGCTCTTCGAAAGTATACAACCGCTCGCGCACGTTTTGCATTAGATCCGGATCTTTGTCCTGCAACTCTGTTAGAAGAGTCTCCTCCAGGCCGCGATCCATATGATTGAGAATACCGGCCAGGGTCTCTGCTCCGCCAGTCACCGCATAAATTTCTTCTTTTCGTTTCTCGAATTTTTCGCGCAATACTTTGCCGACGCGGGCGATGGCATCGGGATGAATACGCGTCGTTTGCGCGATACGCAAAGCCACATCCAGGCGAAACTGCTCCTCAAGATTCTTAAATACACTGGCCGCAACCTGTGGTCGAATCTGACTTAATGTTACGGCTGCGATTTGCGGATGCTCCTGCACCAATGCGCTGGCAAGCAAGGGAGGATCGATGGCCTCCAGAAATTCGTAGTCTTTACGCGCATCCCGCTCTTCTAATCGGTCCAGGAATTCTCTGGCTTTTTCTTCGCCCAGGCTTCGATTCAGGATTTCTTTCAGTCCTTCGCGGCCGGAAATGGTGGGCTCTTCGAGTTCGGAATGAAAGCTATGCAGAATGGATTGTCGCTCTTCGGCGGAAAGAGCCGGGATTCGTGTTATCTCCAGGGCAATTTTCTGCACTTCCGTTTCAGAAAGCTCACGCAAAACATCGGCTGCCTGGTCCGGGCCCAGGGCAAGAATGAGCCGTGCGGCTTTCCGGATGCCTGCTTCCTTTGTGGGTTCCTGTCGGGGCGGTCGCGGTTCGGCGGGCTTTTTGGGCGCCGTTGCTCCATCGCCTATGGTAAAATCAATCTTCGAGCCGGTTTTGCCATTGGCCTTTCGAGCCGACCGTTTGCGGTGCATTTCCGGAACTCCGCCCGAACTGCTGGAGAAATAGTTCACCGTGCAGAAATACGACATAATCCGGAAAAATTCAATCGATTTTTGTGCCCATATCCCATCCCATGGTGATCTCTCATGGAGAATTCCGAGGCCGTTCAGGACGAAAACGAGCAACGCCGCCAGGAAAATGAGCGTCTGCTTTCGGCGCTTCTGGCCAAATCCCAGCAGGGGGATGCCCGCGCGTACCATCAGTTTCTCGAAGAAATCCTCCCCATTGTTCGAAGGTTTCTGGGCGCGAAAATTCGAGATCCCGATTGGGCCGAAGACATCGCTCAGGAAGTGCTGGTCTCCATCCATCGGGCCAGAGCTTCTTACGATCCCGATCGTCCGGTATTTCCCTGGATTCATGCCATAGCGCACCGACGCTATGTGGACCATATGCGCAAATGGTCCCGGATATCAGAAAAAGAGATTCAGGGTGAAACCCTCCTGGATCTACAAGCGAAAGAAGATAAAGAGCATCCGTTTCTGGTGCAGGAAGTCCTGGAGAGGGCCATCGAACAATTACCCCCCCGTCAGAAAAGGGCGGTGCGGTTGCTCAAATACGACGGTCTTTCCGTTAGGGAGGCCGCTGCCATAATGGAGATGACTGAAACAGCGGTAAAAGTTACGGCCCATCGCGCTTATCGTGCGCTGCGGAAGATTCTGCAGCAGCAAGAGGATTATGAAAACGAATGAACTAATCAATAATCTTGCTTCGCGCTGCGATCCGGTGCGACCGGTTCGCATTACGGCGCGGCAAATGGTTCTGGCGCTGGGCTTGAGTCTGCTCTGGATGATGCTGGGAGTGGCGCTACTGGCGGCTGCATTCCCGGGATTTCGTAAATCGGTATTGGAGCTTCAGGGCGCCACTGCCATGCTGGAATGGCTTCTCTTTCTAATGCTGGGCTTATGGGCCTTCTTTCTGGCCCGCGGAACTATTTTTCCAGGCACCGATCGTCCATTGTTTCGTTGGGCTTTGTTTGTGGCGGTGGTGCTCGGCACCGTAGGTCTTTCCCTGGTCTCCTACTGGCAATGGTCCCATGGAAATGCCGATCCCCATGCCATGTCGCCCGGATGCAGCGTAGTGATGATTGTATTTTCGCTGGTACCCGCTTTCTTTTTTTACCGTTTTCTCAGGAGAAGCGTATGCCTGTCCTTTGTGAGCAGCATTACCATTTCCTTTCTGTCCGTGGCATTTCTGGCGGGATCGGGCACTGCATTTGTATGCCCCGATAATCATGCCATGCATATGCTCTTCAGCCATGTACTTCCCATGGCAGTGGGGCTGGTTCTGGCGGTGGCCCTGGGTTACACCCTGGATCGAAGAAATCGTAACGAATTCGAGCACTATTTCGAAGACATAACAAAAGGAAAAGGAAGTCAGGGAAACTTGACAAAGCACTCCTACTAATTTAGAGTTTGAACC
>JAGRNC010000230.1 GCA_020440935.1 Leptospiraceae bacterium
TAAAGAGACAGGGTCATAATTGGTTGACTCCTTTCCGGGGCTCACTATCAAATTAGAGTTTGTTCAGGAGTTCCCATGAAGCATAGTCTATTATTCCGAGTACGTCCCGATGGCGCCAATGCACGCTGGACCAATGTAGCCCGCCTTGTGGGGCTGGCAGGGCTGTTGCTACTGGTGCTGGCTCGGTTCCTGGCTGGCCATGTAGAACTACTTTCTCAGATTCTAATGGTGCCCGCATTGCTGCTATGCCTGGGAAACCTGGTCTGGATTTACATACTTCCTTCTATAATCATGCTGGGATTGTATTCGCTTACCTACTCGGTGATTACTCTGGTAAACTTCCTGCATATCGTGATTCTACAGACGAACAATGAAGAGCTGGTTTATTTCATGACCAAATTCTTGAACATGCGAACCAGGATCGCTATCTCGCTACTGGGGCTTACGCATCGAGTACCGCATGTGGATGTTTATGGAAGCGATCCGAAAACCGGCATCATTGGCCTACGATTCAAAGCGGACATGGCCATGCCGGTACGATGGATTCTGTTGCGCATTGGAATTCTGGCAGGGGCCGGGCTACTGTTCTATGTGTTCTATCTGGGAGCGGTGCATATTCCTTACTTTGGCCTGGTTCTGGGCGGTTTATTTGGGCTGGTGGCACTGATCCTGGCGCTTAGCATCGTCGTGGTCTGGGCACACAATGCAATTACCGGAAAATTCCTTCTGCCGCTGGTGGATTTGCACCTTCGCCTCATTCGTCTGGGACTGGTTATCACGGCGTACTTCACTTTCGTTACCAATGAGATATCTGAATTCAAGGGATGTTTTCGATCCGTATTGGATGAATCGGTACCTTCCGATCTATCCTCCGGAAATTGGATCAATCCAAATGATTCCAGACGTCTCGACATTAACCTGATCGTTCTGGTCGTACTGAGTGTTACAACCCAGAGCCTGTACTTATTCATCTGGCTGGGGCGGACTTCGCGTATTATGGGCGATGACCCATTCACCATTATCGCAGTGACTTTCCTGGGCGCTCTATTACCTTTATCCGTTATTTTCTCGCGCTATTATAGAAGACTTGAGAAGAAGACCGGAAACGAACCAAGCTGGCTCATTGAGCTCTTGATGATTATTCCGTTCCTTAATCTGGTAGCAGGCACGTTTACAATTCAGTACATCCTCAATCTGGGGCGCAAGACCGCGCAGTAAGCCGCAACATCGCGGCAATGCGCGGAAGAAGCAAAACAACCGCGCATTTCGGCGAAAAAACCCTCCAAAAAGCATTGACAAAGGGCCGCTTTGGCCCTGGAATCTGCAGTCGAATGGAACGAGCGGAGTGCTGTTATGCAGGACTCCGCGAATAAATAAAGGCTGCTCTAGCAGCCGAAGGAACATCCCATGAAACTGAATGCGATTGAAACAATCCAGAACGGTATTCAACTGGGCCTTAAGAGCTTTCCCGCGCTTTTAGTCAATGGAATACTCTTTGTCCTCACCGTATGGATCCCCTACCTGAACGTAGGAACACTAATTGGCATGATCAATCTGCCTGCACGGATGGCGCGCGACGAAGGCCTGTCCATGACAGAGATTTTCGATCCTAAGTACCGCCAACACTTCGGCGAAGTGTTTCTAACCCTTGGATTGGTCGGTATGGGGGTACTATTTGCCTCGATGTTGCTGGTCGGTCCGATTCTCCAGATTGCCTGGAGCCTCGCAGTACTGCTGGTAATTGACAAGGGAATGGAGCCGCTGGCTGCGATTAGAAAAAGTAGCGATCTAACTTATGGAAACAAGTGGGCGATCTTCTTTGCTTACTTCCTTTTCATGATTGGAGCGTACATTGTGATTCTGCTGCTTGCATGGATTGGTAGCAAGATCGCCGCCTTCCTGGCCGGTCTTCTGGTTTTCGCTGTAGTTCTGCTGATTTTCCCGATCATTCTGGGCATTAATGCAGAGATCTACAAGAAGCTCACTTCCAACGGTTAATCGCTAACTAGCGTTATATACTGTAACCGAAAAGGCGCCCCGCGGCGCCTTTTTTGCTTTGCAACCCTTCCTGGTTTTATCATTTCAATGATACGGCTCAATTGCCCCGGAGGTAAAAGCAATGAAAGGAAAGTTCTCTTTGCCCGCCATTCTGGGCAGCCTGGCGCTGGTAGCCGTGGCCTTCGTTTACAACCAATATCATGCATCCAACTTTACGCTGCCTGCGGAATGGGAAGCGGCGCCAGGGCAATCTGTGGAATATACCTACGTGCGCCGCCTTCCGGATCGAAACGGAGGCTACAAAGTGGCCGATTGCTATGTAGTTCAACCATTCCAGAATAAGACCGGCTCCACCGCCGATCCAGGATGCATCAAGAAGTACAAGCTGGATGCAATCTGCAAACAGGCCCATTGCATCGAACAGTCCGAATAAGTCGACAAATAGGAATCTCGGGACCGGTGATTAAAACGCTGCGGCTGGCTACCTAACCCCCGGGCCGCTTCCGGAAATAAGAGCAATACCCAGGATGGCACGCTTCCGATGATACGGTTCGCAGTACAATGCCATCCCCCTATCCGATTCTACTTGCATGGATTGGGGGCCCTGGCCAATCCTTGTGGCCATGAGTAATTTCCTATTATCCATCGATCAGGGAACCACCGGGTCCCGTGTTTTTTGCTTCGATACTTCGGGTCAGGTGCTTTCCAGCGCCTACGCCGAGTTCACGCAGCATTTTCCCAAACCTGGATGGGTGGAACATGATGCCGAGGAAATCTGGAGCGGAGTGGAAACTCTCATCGGTGAAGCGTTGCAAAAGGGAAAGCTGGATCCCAAGAATTGCCTGACCATCGGAATTACCAATCAAAGAGAAACAGTGGTGGTATGGGATCGAAGCACAGGAAAGCCCATTCACAATGCCATCGTATGGCAATGCCGCCGCACCAGCGATGTATGCCAGGCGCTGAAGGACAAAGGTTACGAAGACACGGTGCGAAAGAAGACCGGCCTGGTGATCGATGCCTATTTTTCAGGAACCAAGATTGCCTGGATTCTGGATCATGTGGACGGAGCCCGAAAGCGCGCCGAAAATGGCGAGCTTTGCGCTGGCACCATAGATTGCTGGCTTCTGTATCGACTCACCGGCGAATTTAAAACCGAATACACCAACGCATCGCGCACTTTGCTCTATAATATTGAAGAAAAGCGATGGGACAGCGATCTTTGCCGGCTACTGAATGTTCCGGCCGCCATCCTTCCGGACGTGCAACCCAGCCATGCAGATTTTGGAAAAACAAAGGGATTAAAGACTCTGCCCGATGGAGTTCCAGTCAATGCTATGCTGGGCGATCAACAGGCCGCCCTATTTGGGCAGGTATGCGTTCATCCAGGGGAAGCAAAGAACACCTACGGCACCGGATGCTTCCTATTATTTAATACCGGCGATCAATTCCTAATTAGCAAGCAGGGACTGCTGACCACTCTGGCCTGCAATGAAACCGGCGATGTTTGTTATTCACTGGAAGGGGCCGTATTCATTGGCGGCGCTGTTGTTCAATGGCTCCGGGACTATGCGCAGTTTTTTGCAAAGGCCCCGGATACCGAAGGTTTGATCGATAGTATTAGAGATGAAGAGGACGATGTAGTTTTTGTGCCCGCATTTAGCGGCCTGGGCGCGCCGCATTGGGATATGAAAGCCAGGGGGGCAATCTTTGGTCTGACCCGCGATACAGATCCAGCGCGCATCACTCGCGCCGCTCTTAAGTCCATAGCATTCCAATCCTATGATCTTGTCAGCGCCATGGAAAAAGATACCGGACAGGCCTTGCCTTTCCTGCGCGCCGATGGCGGCGCCACCGCAAATGGCTATTTAATGCAATTTCAGGCGGATCTACTGAACAAACCAGTGGAACGGCCGGCAAACGTAGATACCACCGCCCTGGGATCGGCCTACCTCGCAGGCATCCATGCTGGCGTCTGGAAGAATGCCTCCGACCTATTAAAACTGATGGGCGACAAAACCGTATTCAAACCATCCATGGAGGATGCTCGCAGACAACGCGAGATTCGCTACTGGAACAAAGCGGTAAGTCGAGTGAAGGATTGGGTCGATTAGAATCTCTTTCGGCGGCGCCGCGGCACGGGAGCGGCAGATGTATCGCTCCTGAACCGGTTAGCCGCCTGGAACCTCCGCAGGGTGCCGGCTAAGCGCCATCGCGGGAAATGGAACAATTATTGAAACTTTCGCGGCATTCCGCCGGCCCGTTCGCTTCGCTTCCATTCGGCGCCATCGCGATCGGATCCCTCTTTCTTCTTTATGTTGGTCTCGTTCTGCTTTAATGGAAGCAAAACGCAAAATTCGGTACCCCTCGCGGATCGGACCCCCACGGCGCCGCCATGTTCTTCGACGATTCTTCGAACAATGCTCAATCCCAGACCGCTTCCTTCGCCCTGATCCTTCGTCGTAAAAAATGGATCCCAGATCTTTTCTAGATACTCTGCCGGGATTCCAGGGCCATTATCACAAATCTTTACACAAACACATGGTCCCTGCACTTCGCCCACAAATGCTTGCCAGGCGCTCTCCCGGTCGCTGTAGCCATCGGGATAGTATTCGGTGGAGACTTGAATCCTGGCCTCCGATTGCCCCTTCATAGCCTGCCAGGCGTTGGTGAGCAGATTGGTCCAGACCTGATTCAGCTCATCAGCATCGCATTCGATTTCGGGAGTTTCGGCGAATTCTTTATCAACTTCGAGCTGCCCCTTCCATACCGATGAAAGAATGATCAAGGTATTGGATAAGCCTTCCTCCACTCTGGCGGCTCCAA
>JAGRNC010000231.1 GCA_020440935.1 Leptospiraceae bacterium
TATGGCGCATGGCGGCGGATCCGTCTCTGGCCGTGAGCAAATACAGCGCCAGAGTGAATCCCATAAACATTCCAATGAGAGAGCTAACAGAATAGTATGTGAGAAAGAATGAGTCCATAAGCCGTGCCTGATTGTGCACACTGACTGATGGCACGTCAAGTTAGCTTTTCTTTAGAAGTCGCCGAACTTAACAATTGTTATATCCGACGTCGACGGCGGACGCCAGAGAAGCAATGAGCGATGCATCAATTTCTGGGGCGGCGCTCCAGGCGCGCAAAGCCGACAGCTAAACCGCCAGCGAAATAAAGCCTATCCTGGGATGGCAGGGAGCGCACCGCGATTCACTAGACCTTGTGCGGTAGACTTAAGGGTAGAGTACCAAGCGTACAAGGTCACGGAGCATTGTTCGTTTTCCATGGAATACCAGTGGCCCGGGAAAAATAAAACAATCCTGGCGGAGCGCTAGCTTTTGGCTCCGGCTTTGCGCAAGAATTCTCGGGGGGCCATTCCCATTTCTGTTTTGAAAGCCAGATTGAAATTTGCTTTGCTGCTAAATCCGCATCGATAGGCCACAGATAGAATACTTGCCCCTGGCTCGTCTAAAAGCATACTGCAGGCGGCGCGGACTCTGTATCCATTGACGTATCGAGCAAAGCTGGTCTGTTCCACCTGATTTAGAAATTCTGATAATTGATAGGGTCGGATTTCGGCCTTTTCGGCAAGACCGGAAAGAGTAAGACTGTCTTCCAGATAGACCTCTTCATCCATCAAATCGGCCAGCCGGCCCCGAAGGTCTTCCAGATCTACTCCTTCCAGGCGAGACTGCTTTCTTGCCTGCTGGATGGCTGCTCCATATCGTGCATGAAAATCGGGATTCCGTTCGCCCAGAACCCAGACCACCATCGTATAAAAGGAAAGTGCGGAACCTGCAAAATAGATCCAGCTTAACTGGCGGGCAAGATAGGCCACCAGGAAGAATATCGTACCTATGAATCCGCCGGCGAGGATTGCGAGAAGAATCCTGAAAGCGCCCTGTTTTCGCAATACATCCAGGTTTAACTCGCGAACTACAAAGGTTCCGATAACGCCATAGAGCACAAGACCGTAAAGAAGTCCGCCGATCACCAACAAATCCAGAGTACGCGCCGGTCCATTCTGGAAATACTCCACTGGTCGATATTCGAAGAGCGCTGGAAAAATTGGCGCCGCAAAGAATAGGATCAACACCAGGGTTGCAGGAAGATAGGGGATAAGCTGCCGCTTCTGCAATGGACGCTCGGGCTCAACGATTGCTACCGTTAGCCAGTACATCGATGGCGCCAGGCACCAGGAAGCCGGAACATACAAATGATTAAGTGCGTGAACGGAGGCATAGATACCTTCATGATTCAGGTACGCATAGAGAAATATGATAGCTCCGGCAAACCGGAGCAAAGTGATGGAAAAGTTGGCCAGATTCTGGCGGCGTCCCACCAGGCCACGGGCGGCGGACAAAAAAGCAAACACCGACAAAAAGAATATGCTCTGACCTACTACCCAGTGCATTCTACCTCGAAGCTACCAATCCTGCATCGGCCATTCGCTCAATGTAGAAGCGAGCGGCCGCATCCATAGGATTTACATCCAGTACTGCTCGAAAGTTCTCGCTGGCTGCATCATAGTTCCCTTTCAATGCCTCTTCTACGCCATCGTTAAATTGATCTCTGGTATCCAGATACAGTTTCTTAACATCCTCTGTGTAACCATTCAGAAGATGGTGCACCCGTAGAGAGTTGCGTCGGCCTTTTACTCGCACGATTCCGAGAGTCCGATATTGAAATTCTTCTTTGTTCTGCAGCGAAGTAACTGTTTCGTCGCTAACTACAATCATCACTCCGTAGCGACGGGTGAGGCGTTCTACGCGTGAGGCGGTATTCACGGTATCGGAAATAACCGTCCCTTCCATGCGATTTTCATGTCCGATAATTCCCAGCATAATATCGCCGGTATGAATTCCAATACCTATGGAAATCGGCTCGTATCCTTTTGTTGCGCGGTGCTTGTTATATACGCGAATTTCCCGCTGCATATCAACGGCGGCGCGGAGCGCGCTATCGGGATCGGACGGAAACAGAGCCATCACCGCATCGCCGATGTACTTGTCCACAAATCCGCCCTGCACATTTACGATGGGCGTCATTCGCCTTAGATACGAATTGAGAAAGTTAAAGTTCTCCGGCGGACTCATTTGTTCGGATAGAGTGGTAAATGACCGAATGTCGCTAAACATCACGGTCATTCTTTCCTGACTCTGATCACCCAGCCTTACTTCTGTAATGTCAGTGCGATTCAACACCTTCAATATTTCCGTAGGAACAAATCTGGCCAGCGCCACATTCGTATTCTTGAGGTTTTCCGAAAGTCGCTTAACTCCTTCGTAGGTGGAGGCAAATAGCCGGGCCAGCAAATACGATTGCGCCAGAATAAAAATCAAAAGCCCGTAGTGAAAGAGCGGACCTATCGGGCTGATTCTTTGAAAGAATAAAACATCATTCACAGCCGTGGCGGAGGCGATGAGCCCACCAATAAGCGATGCCAGTGCGCCGGGCTTCCGATTCTTGAGCGCAATAGCCCATATAACGATGGCAAGAATGACAGATATCAGAGTCACCGCCTGAAAGGCCCAGAGGAATCTGGCATAGGCGATGACCGGTAACGGAATTATAATAGCAGTGGACAGAAGACCCAGACCGAGCTCGGTATAAGCAAGCCATCGCCAGCCGCGAAAGGGAAAGGTTAAGCCCAGAAATACTACAAATAGAGGTCCGGCCAGAATAAAAGAAATGTATTCCAGGTCTGTCTGAAACTCATACCCCATGTTCGGGAAAAGCAATCGAATCATCACTTCGCCCGTGAATAACATTCGCACACTCCAGCAAAGACAGAAAAGCGCAAATGCCAGGGAAGCGCGGTCGCTGCGACGCGTTAGAAATAACCCGATGTGATAGAATCCCATTCCCAAGATGATGCCCATGGCGATCAGGTTACGCAAGATGGAGGCTTCCCGATCTTTGAGCACAGCATCGGCAGCACCGAATCGTGGTACGCCGCGTATTCCGCCCCGGGGATGAGCGAAATTTGACCATTGCACAGCGATCGTTAAATCCTGAGCCGGAGGAAACTGAAAATACGAGGGCCTGGTTTCTGGCGTAGAATCGATGGAAGAGGGGCCGGGATGTCCGGTTTCGCCCACTGGCTTTCCATTGATCAGCAGCCTGTAGGCCGAACCTACATCAAAGAATTGGATACCCAGATCGCTGGAAAGCCAATCTTCCGAAAGATGTACTTCAAACACGTAGGTTCCAAAACGGGGATCCGCATCAGTGCCCGGAAACAATAGAGGAACATCCTGAGTGGCTGGTACCGTACAATCCGGTCCCGAGCAAAACTGTCCGTTATAGAATCTCCAGTTACGCTCCAGTAGAAATAGAGTGTCCTGCGTGCCGTCCAGTCGATCGGCGGACTGCAAACTGGGAGGGGGAGAGCAGGCCAGCGTTATAAAGACCAGCAGGCCGAGCAATGGAATGCGCAAAATATGCATGAGCTTCGTAGCAAAGAGCAAGGGATTGGCTTCGCAACCACAAAACGATCCAAATTGGCAAAACAGCTACTCGGTTCTGCCTGCCCAAACTTGCCGCATGGATGGAAATCGGTTAGAACAGGTAAACCAATTCTTACCGCATTCGTTTCACTATTGCAACCTTTTCGATATCCTTTTTGATTTCAGTGGGTGCCCAGGGACCAGGATTCGTGCCAGATTTTCATGATTTTCTGAATCCCCCTGCTAACAGCATCTTCATCATACTCATCTTTTTGGCGCAAGGAAGCTTCCACTTTGCCCACCACTCCCCGCAGAAAGGCTGTCTGTTCCGCTTTGCTTGAGCGGAGGACATTCTCCAATCTTGTGTTCCGATCGCCCAATTCGTCCAGTAGAGCCCTCGTTATAATATCCAGGGCCTCATCTCTGGGAAGGAGTAGCATTTCTTGCATTGAGCGTGCGGCGCTATCTATCATTACTATTTGTCGATCCATCGCAAACCAATCAGGCCGGCGATCGTTGATTCAGTCAAAGCCAATTCCAACGGCGGGTAAGTCCGGAAACGCTTGCCTCCCGGACTGGCCGGATGGTCACTTGAGGTATGAGCGGCCAGGGGGCATTCTCGGAAATGAAAGTCGATATTGTCCGCATTCTGAAAAAGATACCGCCGGGCCGGGTCGTTACGTACGGCTCCATTGCGAAGTTTCTTACCATTTCTGCCAGACATGTTGCCTATATACTGGCCGGATTCAGCCCGACCGAGAGCAAAGAACTGCCCTGGCATCGAGTGGTGGGCGCGCAGGGATGGATCAAGAAGGATCAGAAAAGCGGAGTGGAACGCCAGGCGTCCATGTTGCGAAAGGAAGGAATCCAGTGCAAAAACCACCGTCTGGATCTGTCCCAATACGAGATTAAGATTAAAGATCTAAAGACTGGTTTGGCCGGAGGTAAGAATTATAAAGAAGCTGCGTTGCGCAAGGCAGCAAAATCTTCTCCATGAGCAGACGAAAAATATCTCCCGGACCACAACGGGTCTCGTCCAATACAGAAGTTAAGAAGTCGTAGCGTCGAGCAATCGCTTCAGGCAAAATACCGGATATCATTATGGAAATCATTTACTTCGTCTTTCTAGTCTTCAACCGCGGCGCTCTGGAGCAAGCCCACATCCAGGCGTGGCATACCTACAGCGCTGGTCCAAAATATCTCATTGATCGTCCCTGCGAAGAAACAATTAAG
>JAGRNC010000232.1 GCA_020440935.1 Leptospiraceae bacterium
GTCCTTTCATCGATTGGCACTGGAGAGGAGCAACCTGGTTTCCGCTTTAGATGGATTGCGTCGCACCCTGGAGGCTGCGGAATCCAAAGACACAGATCTGGAGAAAGAATTAGAAAAACTGTATCCCAAACATAAGATACCAAATCAATCAGAGATTGAAAATTCTCTAAAGGGTCCGGCCGGAGTCCTGGAATTGCAGGCTTCGCTGAGCAGTCTTGAAAACGAACTAAAAGAAAACTTCAAGGCCAGGCAAAAGCTCGAAAAACGAGTCATGGCCGGCGCTGTGGACCTGGATGCACTGGTGGAGAATGCTCGAAAGAACGAAAAGAAAGCGGGCCCGGTTCGAGTATTCTCATTGCAGGAAGAAGGCCTGGATGCAGACATTCTGCGAAAGGCTGGCGATCGCCTGAAAGAAATGGAGCGCGATTGCGTCGTATTAATCGGCGCGAAAACGGAAAAAGGGGCCATGCTGGTCTTCATGGCCACAAAGAATGCTGTTGAGGCCGGCGTGGACTGCGGCGCATTGATCCGCTCCTCCGCTCCCGTAGTGGGCGGTAAAGGCGGGGGCAAAAAGGATATGGCGCAGGCCGGAGGACCGGATGCCTCCTCCATCGGTAAAGCGCTGGATCATGCCCGCCAGGAGCTGGAAACCATGGTCAGCGCAGGAAAAAGCAAATAGGGCCCGAAATTCGATCAGGAGAACATTTGTGGCAGAATATTCATTCGACGTAGCATGCAAGGTGGATCAGCAAGAGCTGAACAACGCCATCGATCAAACTCTGAAAGAAGTGAACAATCGATTCGACTTCAAAGGGGTAACAGTTAACATTAAGTCAGAAAAGGAAAGTCTGGCGCTGGAATCTTCCGACGAGATGCACATGAAGCAACTAATCGATGTGCTGCAGGGGAAGATGGTTAAGCGCGATTTGAACCTGAAGGCCTTTGATTTTGGCGAATTCGATACCAATGTGTCCGGTCAGGTAAAATGTAAAGTGGCCGTGCAAAACGGTCTGACGCAGGAACAATGTAAGCAGATCAACAAAATCATTAAAGATACAAAGCTAAAGGTGCAAAGCCGGGTTCAGGGCGATGCAGTGCGAGTGACGGGAAAAAGCAAAGACGATCTACAGGCCGTAATGCAAAGCCTGCGCGGCGCCGATCTGGACTACGCAGTAACATTCGACAACTACCGGTAAGCCAATGGCCTCTTTCGAAGATGCACTACTGGGCCTGCAATCGGCTCGCTTTGAAGAGGCAAAATCTATTTTCGCCGAACTATTGCAAAGCGATCCGGACAATGCAGAGTATCAATCCGGCTTCTATGCATCGGGCTACTGGGCCAATCGAGCGGAAATGGCGCGGGGCAGCGAATCCCCTCGGCCAGGCACCGGGCTTATGGAACAATGGGACGGATTCCAGGAAATCGCCGAGAAAAAAGGATTCGCATCCACTCGCAGTTTAAAGTCCGCGATGAAGGCCGTGCTTGGACGGGCCGCCGAGCAGTATCGTCAGAAATTTCAGCGCGAAGGGATGGCGCATCCAGATCTATCCGATCTGGAAGAGCTGGGAACCTGCCTACTTCGAATTCAGGACTACGAGAATGCGCGGGAGATTTTGCACTATGCGCGGCGGATCCAACCATCCCGAGCGGCGGTGCAATTTCTTCTGGGCGAAGCCTATTTAAATGAAAACGATCAAGAGAGTCTGGAGCGTGGCCTGGGCTATTACCGGGACGGATTCATCATTCAGCCCGCCCAATTTGATCCGTCGCTGGCCTTCTCTTCCATGGTGCAAGATTTGCTGCAAAGCCTGGGCGAAAAACTAGAAAACAATCTGGATCGAATCATTCTCTGGCTGCCCGCCCATATGATGGCGCGCTCGCAATTTGGCGGCCTGCGAAGGCTGAATCGCGATGAAGTGAGCCAACTACAGCGCGAAACCCATCGACTGGAGAAGGATTTGAGCGGGGTAATGGATAAATTCCGCGAGAAGGTGCAGGCCCGCTTATGCTTCTACTATCTTGTACTGCACCAGGCCGCCGTGTTCGTTTATCAGGAACCGGACTATGCCAAAGAACTGCTGGACTCGCTCAAAGAATTGAGCGTTGAGCTCTGCAATTTTGTCAAATCGGCCAAGAATACAAGTCGCCCATGATGGAGTTTGCCACCGAAGCCCTGGTATTTGCCGAATCCGGCATGATGCTGGCGGCACTGGCGATCACGCTGCAGCATCTGAACCGACTATCCGGACGGCTGGTAGTACTTTTCATAGTAACCATTCTTTGCTTTTTGCTGGAGCATCTGGACATCGCCCCCGCGGCGCCTTTCTTTATTCGGTTATCGCTTAACCTGGGCCTGCTGGTGCTTGCCTGGGCATTCTGGGTGCTTTCCCTGGCCGTATTCGACGACACATTCAAGCTTCGCTGGTTGCATTGGTCTGTGCTTTTGGCAAAAGTGGGCATAGGTTTTTATACCATGCTTCCCGATCCGTCGCAGTTATTGCTGTGGCGTCGCGATCCTGGCTTTGCCCTTCGATCCATTCCGACGGTACTCTTCTCGCTGGTGCTGATTATATCTACGATCATCGAAGCCGGTAGAGGTAATGACAGCGATCTGGTAGAAGGCCGCCGCAAGCTTCGAAAAATCTATATATACTGTATTGGCGGAACAATACTCTACATTCTGCTCTCTTACTTTTTCTTTCCCGATCCCAAATACCTACCTATCATTAACGTTATGAACCTGGCCATCGCCGGGCTCTTAATCCTCGGATTTTTCTTTGCAGCCGTGCAATACAGGAGCGATATTTTTCCCGATGTGGAAGAAGCAAAAGACCGCCCTGCCCCCGTATTCGACGATCCTGCATTGCGCGAAAAGCTGATTCGCTGCTTCGAGGAGGACCGGATCTATCGCGAAGAGGGCCTCACCATTCGCCAGCTTGCCGATCGGCTCAATGCGCAGGAATACCGATTGCGACGATTGATCAATGGCGCCATGGGATTTCGCAATTTTAATGACTTTCTGAATCGATACCGCATCCAGGAGGCCTGCGAGATTCTGTCGGCTGGAGATAAATCAGACATGCCTCTGATTCGACTGGCCATGCATGTTGGCTATCCTTCCCCCGGACCATTCAATCGAGCCTTTCGCCAGATCACCGGAATGACCCCGTCCGAATTTCGAAAAAGTAATCCCGATACAAAAATCCAGTCCTAGCCCGGCGCCAACGGAGACCCAACGGGCCGCAAGGTCGAGCTACTGATTTGCTGCCGGCGATGTACCGGGATCAGTAAACCCGCGTTAATCATCGTTTCGGACAGCGGATTTCTTACGATAATTTGAAGAAATCGGTCTCTTTAATAAGTCCCTCGGCTTCCTGCGAAAGCTCGCTGGAGATATCGCGCAGATTGGCCGCCACCGCAGTAATGGATTCGGTGCGCTCGGTGATTTGATTAAGATTGGATGCCATTTCGTTGAACGCCAGGGTTTGTTCGCGAGTGGCCTCTTCCACATGATTGGCGTTTTGCATAACTTCTGCAAAGGCCGCGCTCAGTTTATCCCCGGCCTTTCGCTGCGCGCCTGCCTGCTGCCCCAGTCTTTCAATAAGCGCAAACTTGGAGGCGATTTCGTCGATGTACTGGATCATGGTTCGCGATGCATCGTTCACCTGCCCCAGCCCACCGCGCACTTTCGAGGAAGACTCATTGGATAAATCCTGAATTGTGCTAAGATAACTGCGCGTGCGATCCGCAAGACGGGAAATCTCCGATGCCACCACTGCAAAGCCCCTGCCATGCTCGCCGGCCCTGGCCGCCTCGATGGAAGCATTCAGCGCAAGCAGCCCCACCTGATCGGCGATTTCGGCAATACTCTGCACCGAATCGATAATGTCTTCCGTTGCATCGCTCACCTTCTGCATGGACTGAATGGACTGGGCCATCATGTCCTGCCCTTCTTTGGCTCTTTTCTGGGTCTCTTGAATTTCCAGCGCGGCCTGCTCGCTTTCGCGTACGGTAACTTCCAATTCCCTGGAAAGATTATCCAGGATTTCTTCCACTCCGCGGGCGCTGCTGGTCTGCCTTCGCGCATGTCCTGCAATAGACTCGGCTACACTTCCGGTCTCTTCAATGGAAGCCGAGATTTCTTCCACGGCGGCCGCATTCTCCTGCGTTTCTCGCGCCAGAGTCTCTCCACTTTCGGTTAAAGTGTCTGCCCTGCGGTCCAGATCGCGGGCCGTGATGGTGAGCGAGGTAGCGGTGGTATGAAGAGTTCTTCCAAGACGTGAGATGGATTGGGCCGCTTCTCCCAACTCATCGGATCCGATTGTGGGAGTCGTTTTTCGCAGATCGCCGGTATTCAATGTTTCGAGGGAGTCTACAATGGCGCGGACATTGTTGCCCATACTGGATGCGTAGGCGCCGGCCGTGGCCGCTCCGCATGCCATCAAGATCAGAGAAACTGCACCCAGGTGAAGCTCGGCGTTTTGAATCTGTAGGATGCCCTGGAATGATGCCAGAGCCAGCGAGCCCAAAATGAGCAAGAAGGCTACACCGATGCTAAATTGCGTGGCCTGCGTTCGCAGCCAGATAGGCAGCCTTACGATGTCTTTGCGATCCAGGGGCACCGATGCAAGCTCCGGCCGCACCAAGAAGCGGGCAAAGTATTTTTCTGAGTAGAAATAATAGAGGCAGGCAGAGATGGGAAAATGGGCGCCAAATACGATAGCATTAGCCAGCCATACCCACCATCGAAATCCGCAAAATAGAGTGATCACCCCCGCCACGGTGCAAACTCCGAAAAACCATCGCAGCGCA
>JAGRNC010000233.1 GCA_020440935.1 Leptospiraceae bacterium
CAGGTCTCTTTTTCGCAATGGTTTCTTGAGCAATCCCGAGTGGCTTAGCTTTTGGGATGCCTTCAAATTATCTTCCATTACATCCGCGGTAAATAGCAACACCGGCACAGATTGCCACCCGTCTCTGGAACGAAGATGCTCCAGAAATGTGTAGCCGTCCATCACCGGCATGTGCACATCCAGTAGGATTAAATCGGGCGCGAATTGCTCCAGCGAATCCAGGGCCTCCTGTCCATTCGAGCATTCCAGCAGCTTGATCTGCTCGCCTTTCAGGTAATGGCGGATTAAGGAACGGTTATCCACATTGTCGTCGACTACCAGAATCTTCTGGCCCCGAAAATGACCTGGACGGATCCAATCGGAGCCCGCTGTACCTGTCCAATCTGTTGCGGCTACATCTTCAAGAATGAGAGTGAATTCGCTACCTTCGCCCTTCTTACTCTTTAGTTCGATATGCCCGCCCAACAGACGAGCCAGTCGGTGGGAAATGGTAAGGCCCAGTCCGGTACCCTCCTGGCGCTGCATCCGCAATCTTTGATCCTGCACAAATGCATCGAAGATTGCTTTTTGCATGGCCGGCGCGATCCCGGGTCCGGTGTCGCGCACGGAAAAAACCATTCGGTATCGATCGCCCACGCGCTCGGCGGTAACTTCCAGTTCCACCGAACCTTGCTCGGTAAATTTTACTGCATTGCCCGCCAGATTCAAAAGTATCTGGCGTAGCCGATTCTCATCGGTTATAATGCAGGGAGGAATGTTTGGACCAATCTTTGTTCTCCATTGTAAGCCTTTCTGCTGCACGATATAGCTAAAAATGCGTTGGATTTCATCCACCACCGGTTTCCAGAGGCAGGGATTCATTCCAATGGACAGCTTTCCTGCTTCGATGCGCGAAAGATCCAGGATATCATTTAGAAGATTGAGCAGCGATTTTCCGTTTTTTCGGATGGTGTCCAGGTATTCCAGATGCTGCGGATCGGAAATCTCATCGTATAGAATATCCGCAAAGCCCAGGGTAGCATTCATGGGCGTTCGGATCTCATGACTCATGTTTGCAAGAAATTCGCTTTTTGCCTGGTTCGCCGTTTCCGCCTTTCGCGTGATCACACGCAGTTCAATGTAACGACGGCGCTGACGAAATACCCAGAGATACATTAGAGTTGATAGGGCAAGTACCAGAGGCGTACCCAGGCCCCATATCATCCAGGCATTAGGCGATGGCCGATTCCAACCGCCGGGAGGAATGGCGCCGATCTGCCAGGATCCCTCGGGCAGCCGCACATCCAGAACCACCGGATTTTCTTCAAATACAGAAGCATTGCCCCAGAATACTTCTCCTGCGGCGCCCCGCCCGTCGCGTCCACGAATCGCCCAGTTAAAGCGCTTTGACTCCTGAAGCCCGGCAGCAGAAAACAGCGATTGTGTATCGATGACGACGCTTACCAGTCCCCAGTAAGCGTCATGATCCCCGCGATGCAAATAGATCGGTGTGCGCGCCACAAAGGCGCGACCACCCTGCACCAGATTGATTGGTCCGGCGACTGTTGTAGCGCCAGTGTCCATCATTCGTTTAACGGCGGGCCATTGCTCCTTATTTTCGCGGTAATCGAGGCCGATTACTTTTTCGTTACCGGCTTCCGGGTATACGAATTGAACTATGTTGTTTGGCGCCAGGCCGATGTTTTTGATGTGCGCTCGGTTTCGCAGGAGCTCTTCCGCCATGGAAAGGAAGAAGGTCCGGCTCACCTGCGGATGTACCGCCACATACGAGCTGAGCCCACGCGTTAGGTACATGGTCTTGGCAATTTCCGCTTCCATGTTCCCGCGAAGCACTCCCAGCTCATCGGTTAATCGGGCACGTTGTTCCTGATAGTATCGCTGCCGCTCAAAATCCGAGAACACCAGTAGCAAGATACTTCCAATAATAAAGGGCAGAAGAAAAGACACCAGAGGTGCATAGCCGGATTCGCTCCAGTTCCGGGCTTTCTTTCGCATCTTTCCTGGCATGCTGCTTGTGGCTTCCTTCGGCCTGGCTATTCTTGCAGCCAGGCCCTGTAATCGTCAATTAACTGATTGTATAGCGCATCTGCAACATAATGGCCGCCCGGATACGTAACGTGGGTATAGTCCATCTGAATCAGCCCCCGGGACACCGCTTTGCGAATGCCGCCGGTTCTTTCGAAGAAAATATACCCATCGAAGTAAGCCAGATTCAAATCATGAGCCACGCGTTTTTGAATCTGGCGCACAGTAGTATGGGCCTGGTAAGGCTGAAATGATCCATTCTGCTTCAGTAATCGATCCCAGGGGCCAAGCACAAGAATGGAAGCTTCGGGCACTGCCTTTTGCAATCGACCGTAAAGCCGTCGTAGCTGGCCTTCGTATTTCTCCGCAGTAAAGCCTTCCACCGCATAATGCAGCGTCTGGGATTCATTGATTCCAAATTGAAAGATGATCAGATCCGGCTTGTAGGCCCGATAGCCGCATTGCATCTGCGCCTCCGGCACTCCCAGTAGCCAGGCCTGGTGCAGCCCCCGCATCACGATGCTGGAAAACGAAACCCCGGCATCGGTTTCTACGGCCATGCCATCGATCCAGGGGCGTCCCATAAATGTCACTTCCACCTTTCGCGCTCCGGGGATGGCGAATTCTACCGACTGGCAGCCGCCCGAGAAAGACACCTCTTTCTTCTGCGAATTCCATTGTCCCGTTTCGTCTTCGTAGCGTACATGAAGATTGGCGGGCTGCCCACCGGAACGAAGAATGAGCTGCAACCGATTCCAGGATTCTCCATCGGTACCGAACTTTGCATCTCTGGGAGGTCCCACATCGTCGATGGTGGGCCAGTCGGGGTGCGTCTTCTGCGTTTTCTGATAATGTCGTACGTCGTAGTTGCCGGTGTGCGGCGCTATGGCCTGCACCGATTGGCCGCCTTCTCGAAAGGGCCGGTAACTAAATCCGGTGAATCCAAGATCCGGGAATGTCGGTATTTGAAACGATTCAAAAGGGATTTTCTTTTTTTCAAAAGCTCCAGACGTCAGGTTGGAATGATCCATCAATCGAGTGGGAGCCCAGTCCACCAGCCGAAGCAACCCGCGGCCTCCATCGCCAAAGTCGCGCTGGAAATCTCGCTTTAATCGAACCGTAAGGCAATCGCCCCAGATCACCGAGTCGCCAAAGAATAAGACTCGAATCACTCCCTTCTTTTCTTTTTGAAGCTTTTCAAGCTTCGCATAGAATCTATGCAAATCGCCGCGAAGGAATAAGTCATTTTCCACCGCCTCGAACGGTCGCGGATCCGGTTGATCTTTAATACCCGAACATTGCAGCGAAACAAGGAGCGGCAATAGGCTAGCAATGCGAATCGTTGTATTTAGCCGCCCCCAGAGGCTACGGGCGCGAAGAAAGGCGCTGATGGGCGCTGGTTTTACCTGGTTCATAATCCCCCTGCAGGGCCGGTTCTGCACAGAATCTTGCGAACCTGTTACGAAACATGGACCTCACTTTTTCAATAGATTCCATCCGCTCCGTTGATGGCCAGTAAAAAGGCATGAGCGGTGCCACGAGCACAGAAACTACTGTATGATTCATGATCCGGTACTGATCGAGGTAGGTAATCTGTCCCCCTTCTCGAACCCTGAATGTGAGATGATATTCAAAGTACTCCACCAGCGGGAAGATTCCCACCGAGAAGATTGTCAATAAAGCATTGGGCGCTTTGCGCCAGGCTGGAGTGATGTCCGTTTGTTCTAAAATGATTTCCAGTACTCGATCGGCTGCTGGATCCAGAATAAGCCCGGAACCGGACAGATACTTTCGCATGGCAATGCGGTCTTCTTCGTAGTAGGTCCAGCCTGCAAAATCCAGCTGGTAGCGGCAGCCCGCCGAAAAGGCTCCCTGCCCCGCTGACCGCGATTCTGCATAAGAATAGCCAGCGCATCGAATCGAGATGAGGCCCAGACACAGAATCGCAAGGTTTCTGTATAATCGCTGGAGTATCAATTCACTCCAAACGCATACGAGGAATTATTGCAGGCATCCACCATGAATCGATGGGTCTTCTCCAGTGCATCTGCCCGAATATCCGGAGCGTCAAAGAAAGGAGCCAGAAACAGAACAGGTAATCCAACCAGTACATAATAATGCGTGGTATAGTCGTAGCTTTGCCGCAACGAATCGCCTTCCCAGATTTCGAATGTTAGCTTTCTTTCTCTGGATTCATAGATGGGGATGATTCCAAAGGTCCACCGAAAGGCAGTCTGACTTAATCGGCGGCCGGCGTATTGATAGGGTTCGCCTTCCAGATACTCCGCATGGTTCTTACCTACCGGAAAAGCCTCCATAATGATACGAAGTCGGCGGCTTTCGGTCCCGGTGCTTACCAGAGCAAGTTGCGGATTTCGCAGTTCGGAATCGATTATCTTGCGGGCGGCCGGCCAATCCTCCAGGTAGAAATTGATGAATTCCGGTTCAAATCGGGGAAGCTGGCAGCCGCCCTGTTGCAAAGCGGGTGCAGCGCGGGAGTCCGGATCATCGGCCAGGATTGTAAGGCAATGGGAGAGCCCCAGAGTACAAAACAGCGCGAAAATGATCCCTCCTTTCCTTCCCATGCGGCTTACCAGATTATTGGACGATAGGTTTGGCCAGGAAGTTGTCCAGGACTTTAAACGGCCGAATGGGAGGGTTGGAATAGCCGAACAAAGGCGGCCGCAGCGCTCCGCACAGAATCCATAGAATATGTCCCATGGCGAGGAAAGTAGGATATTACACCAATCAGCCCGGCATAAAACAGAAAGGCCAGTTGCTC
>JAGRNC010000234.1 GCA_020440935.1 Leptospiraceae bacterium
GATGAAGAAATATCTGAAATCAGAAATTCTCATCGATCTCACCGACGGAGATCCCTATTTATGCAATACATTTGCGGATGGATCGCACATGTCCCTGGACTGTTACAATCCGGTGCTTCGCGTGGCCATGGAATCCTATCCTCTCGTAAAAAAGAATATGAAAACAGGCGAAACCACGCGTTGGCTTTGAGGTTCGCTAAATCTGCCGCTTGCTTTATTCGGTCTGCGCGGCCGCTTTGCGCATGGCTGAAATCATAGCGGCGTCGTCGGTGTAATCCTGCCCCTTCCAGATCAGTTCGCCTTTTGCGTTCAATACCGCGAAAAGGGGCAGGGCCATATTGATTTCGTCGAATCTTCCATCCTTTGCAAATCGGTCATAGGCGCGATCTGTGTCATGGATCTGCAGAACCACAACTTTTTGCAAAGCCGCATTCAGGGCTGTATGCTCCAGCATTCTGGACTGAAACTTTACGCAGTTCGTGCACCAATCTGCATAGAAATCCAGAAAGATTGGTAGATTCTTCTGTCCTGCGACTTCCAGAGCGCGATCGGGATCCCTGAGAACCGTGAGATTGCCGTGCTTCTCTGCAGGAAGGTGCTGATGTTCGGCCGAATTGTCTCCGTAGATTTCCAGGTCATGGCTGCTAAAGTAGGAGTACACCGCACCACCTATAATGCCCAGAACCAGAGCTACGATAACCGTGGGTACTAGAACTTTTCGCATGGATTTACTGAACCGTTACTTGCTGCCATTCGGGACGATAACAGGTGCCGCTGGTCTCATTGCAGATCTGTGTGCGCACCCGAAGGTTTATGCCCACAGGCGATGTAGGGGAGTCAAAAATGAAATCGCCGGTTCCCTTGAGCACCAGGGCTCCGGTCAGACTTTCTGTTTCTCCGGCTGGTGACTTCTTCATGACCGGTTCGGAGGCAAGCTTGCCCGATTCAACGGCGCTTTTCCAGTCAAAGGCTACCGGGATCAAATTCCCGTGGGGGCCTTCATTCAGGTATGCATGGTGCCCTTCCGGAATCTTCACTTCTACAGTGATCTGGTCGGCGACTGCGCTGGCCGTGATGGTAGCAGAAGGAATTCCGCGGTCGGTTTTCTTATCTTCTTTGCATGCCCCGGCGAGAATGACGATTACTAGCAGTACTGCGATTTTGCTTGCTTGTGCCATACAGGCAACGATGGAAGAGCGAACGGAATCGGCCACAGTTTTTCATCAGTACCCCTGGGGCAGAAAGTAGGTGGCGGTGCCGCTGGAGAAGCAATCTGTCAGGCAAGTACTGTACACGGTATTGGTGCAACTGGTGCGCCAGATTAGCGGGGCGCACTGGCTGTACACGTTTAATGCAGAGGAAACACCGCTGGATGTGCAGCTGCCGGCATCCCGTAGCTGGGTCCAGAATTCCTGGTTGCATTTGAAATGACAGGATCGTGCCCCGTACGTGTAAAAGGTGGGGCTGATGAATACTTCGCCGTCCACCTCCGCCTCGCACAGCGTGGCTGGATCAGTGGAAGTAGTGGCCGGCTTGATATTGCCATTAATGGCCGAAAGATAGTCGGCCGATTTGCCGGCTGCTGTGGCGCAGGCCAGGGCCACCGTTTCCGCTTCGGTGCATGTGGTCACGGTAGAGCTCCGGGTGGGTTCCGTAAGGAGCAAATAGGTGGTGGCTACTTCTTCCGTATCGGGCACTTTGTCAAAGGAGTCGGTTTCGCATTGTGTGCCGAATCCAATCAAAATCGCACATAGAAAAAGCCGAAGTAAGGTCGATGCGAATGAAAGCCGCATTAGAACTGCACCTCAATTCCAAAGTTGATCAGCGGGATTCGGAGACCCTGGCCTTGTCCGGAAGGAACAACCAGATTCCCAAACTCCGGGGTCACCGATGGGTTCGCCTTCGAAAATGGCTGCGCCTCATCCCAGCTGTAGCCGCCCGGGTTGTCCCTCAAATACAAGTTCAATGCCTCGATGAATACATTTCCAAAGCCCCATTCATAGTTGAAGAATCGATCAATTCGAATATCCAGGCGATGGTACGGCTTCAGTCGTAGTTCGTTTCTACGAGTTGAATAGATGGGATCAAAGATTGGCCGGCCGTTATTGCTCTGTAGTCCGCCATCATCGCCGATGATTTCGGTGAATGGCTTGGAAGAAGCATAGCGCCATTTGATTCCAATTTGCCACTCGGGGTTTATCTTGTATCCGAATATGATGTTGATAATATGTCGTCGATCAAAGTCTGCATAGATCGCATCGCTATTGTCGTACTCCTGGAGTATGCGAAGTTCATCGGCGCTATACTGGATAGCCGGGGCGTAGGGATCGGGCCGAAAGCGGTTATCATCGCGCTTGGAGATTGAGTATGTATACGAAATCCAGCCGTACCAGCCGGACTCATTGGGCGGCTTGCTGCGCTTGATATAAACCTCTACTCCTTCTGAATAACCATATCCATCGTTTGAATAATACGCCGGCACATTTACCAGCACCGGATTGCTCAGGCGATCGTACGGGTTGGGGTTTTCTCGAAAGGCCAACTTTGCGTACGGGTCATCCACAACAATATCATGGAATACCTGGCGAAAGCCTTCCACTTTGAAGATCCAATCGCCATAAAGCTGCTCGATACCCACTGCAGCATGCTCCGCTTGCTCCAGTTTCAGTCTGGGATTTCCGGACGTTGGGCTGTATTGTTGCGGATCGGGCACCCGATGATAGATGCCCCCACCGGCTGTAATCGTTGTATCTGTGGGCAGTTTCAGAGCCAGTGTGCCCCGAGGATCGGTAACCCGTTGCTTGGTGGGGCCAAAGTAATCCACTCGGACACCGGGCTTGAATTCCAGCCACCATCCTTGCAGCGTAAGCATGGCGTAGCCGCTATTGTAGCTTGCGATGTTGCGATCGTCCACGGGAACGGTAACAAAGTCGGGATCTGCCGTGCTAAACAGGTCCGGATTCAGATCCAATACATCGGTCTGCTGAACCGTGGTTCCTTCGAATACATATCGAAAACGCCGGGCTTCCAGGCCCACGTCCAGCAATGCATGGTCTTTCCACAACTCCATGAAGGCTTCCGTGCGAAGCGCAGCGTAGCCATCTTCCAGAGTCTGTTTCACGTTGATAATGCCCAGGTTTCCATCCGTGTAGGCCAGGTTGTTGTGGTTGAACAATGTGGTTTTCAGTCGAAAAACCTTGTTTGGCTGCCAGATGTGTCGGAGGGCTTCGGTGTGGAATACTCGATCCAGAGCGATGTTTGCTCCAAATAGGCTGGGGCTGATTTCTGTGGTAGGGTCCCAGGTGGGCCGATTGTCTACCGCAGCTATGAAGGTATCTTTTGCGCCCAGAACATAGAAGAACAATGCCTGCCTTTCCGTAAGATTATATCGCAGCTTGAATTGTCCGTCCTGATAGCGGGGAATTAACGTGTAGCCCGACGGAATGTATTGCTTTAGAGTTTGATCCAGATAGGAGCCACGAACTCCTGCAACCCAGTAGCCATCTTTTCCTTTCTCGCCAATCGGCCCCTTGAATAGTACGCTGGCGGACCAGATCGAAAAGGTGGTATGCCCGCCAAATTTCTCTACGGAATCAATGGTATCGATGGAGATAACGCCGCCGGTGGCATCGCCGTACTTTACGGGGTACGAACCGGAATACACATCGATGCTATCTATAATATTGTTCTGCACCACCGAGTTCAGCCCCAGAAGATGGAATGGGTATCCCAGAGGCAGATCATCCAGCAAGTAGGTGTTTGCATTCTCGTTGGCGCCGCGAAGAACGATGTCTCCATTGCCAAAGGGAGGTGCATTAACTCCCGGCAGAGATTCGATTCCTCGCAGGGCTTCGCCGAACTGCCCGGGCAGCCGTCGCACCTCATCGAGGCGCACATTGTAGCGTGACAGGTTTTGCTTGTCGCGTCTTCCTCTTACGATGATTCCTTCTTCGCCGGCGATCTGGGTTTCGGATGCGGGTTCTTCTTTCCTGGGAGGCTCCGAAGTGTACACGGTTAAGGTTTGTCCGGCCGCCTGAACTTGCAGTCGTGGTTGCACCAGCCGACCATCGGGTAAAATGGCGCGCACCGTATAAAATCCTGCGGACGGCACTTCTATTACTGCCTTTCCGGATCCGTCCGTAAAGTACTGCTCTCCGGTTTCTTTGACAATCAACTGAGCATCGGGCACCGGGCTTCGCGCCACCGGATCAAATACCTGAATGGTGACTTCCAGGGCCGATAGCGAGCCCGGAATAATCAGAAAGAAAAGCAAAGCGGCAACGAACCAGGGGGACCGCATTCGGTTACGTCGCGAGTCGCGATTCATGGGCTTATCCCCGGTATGTCTACATCGTACATTTCAACGCAGAACAGCGGATAATCATTGAAGGGGCATTCAGAACGAATAATTGTGAGGGCACACAGATCCACTGAATGTTGCGTTGGTTCATGGGGGACGATTAAGATATAAGCGGGTTCATTGCCGCATTCTTTCGCTTTATAATTTACCGCGGCGTAAATCTGCGACATAGCCTCATCGTCGGGGACCGTAGTATCTTCGGCGCATGCTGCGATCAGCAATAGCAAGCCAGGTAGGAGCCAGAGCAGATTTTTCATTTCTTTTCCTTCCTGTCGAATCGGATCACATCGCCTTTGACGTAGAATACTCGGGGCATGTCGTAGGATAAAAAATAAAAACGCTTCTTCACCCAGGGTTTGTTTTTTTTTTTTTTTTTTTTTTCCCCTCCCCCTTTTTTGAGGGCGACCCCCACGGATGTCATGC
>JAGRNC010000235.1 GCA_020440935.1 Leptospiraceae bacterium
AACACCCTGCTCATTCAAATCCAGGGCGATCCCGTAAATATGGAAACCGGCCTATACTATGACGGTCCGTACCGGATTGATGAATACGAAAATCTGGTAAACCGGGCCGAAGCGGTGGACCTGGCATTGATAGCCATCTATTTGAGCATTGGCCTCTTCCATATTCTTTTCTTCCTGCAGAAGAAGCAGGAGCGGTTTAACGTCTACTTTGGGCTGTTCTCGGTTCTTATGGCCATCTGGCTCTTTACACGCAGTAGCTACATCTATTACTGGATACAGGACTATTTCTGGACCCTGCGCCTGGAAACGGCGGCCCTCTATTTACTTTTACCGGTGTTTGGCTCTTTTATTCAGGCCATCCAGGGTAGAGGACATCCCTGGTTTATTCGCACCCTCTGGGCCTTACATTTAATACTTCTGCTGGCTCTCTTCTTTCCTTCTGAAAACCTCATTCAGGATTTACTGGTTTACTGGAGGTTTATCGCTCCCATATTCCTTTTGTATTATCTCATTGTGATTCCACGGAGATTCTGGCGTTACGTACGCTCTTTTCGTAATCGATACAGCCTGCTATCTTCGATTGAAAAGTCGCTTTTGAACACTGTGCCAGGAAATCTTCTGCTGGGCACAATCATCATCGTCTTTGCCAGTCTTCTGGACCTGGCCAATGCCTCCCAGGGCCGCGGTAATCAGCTCACTACAGGCTATCTGTTTCTCTTCTTTGTAGGCGGCTCGGCTCTTCGAATCGCCAATCGATTACTGTTGCTGAACGATCTCGTGGAAAGTCTGAACCGTAGGCTCCGCCAGAATCTGAATCAGCTCAACTCCACAAATACGCGACTGATGGCTTCCGAGCGGCGGTACAGGCATTTAATCGACGGTTCCAGGGACATTATCCTTTCCTTGAATAAAGACGGAATCATAGTCCTGGCCAGCCGGGCCACAAGAAGCGAACTGGGCGTCGGTCCCGACGAATTGCAGGGCAGGCATATAGAGACCCTCATCCACGGGGACCCTGCGGATCAATTCAGAACGCTGGAATTTTTTCGCGAACGGTTCGAAGTATTTCAAAAAGAAAAAGAAAGCCTGCAAATGAAGATTCCGGTAGTTCGGCGCAACGAAACACAGCCAGGTCAGTTTCAACTAACGTTGCAAAAGATGCAATCCGACCAGGAAGTGGAGGTTCTGGGCAGGCTTGTATCGCTCAAAGAGGACTACTTACTGCAATTTCTGGACAAAGAGCAACTTACTTTCTCCCTTGGCAATGAACTGGTTGCGGTAGAAGAGCTTTCGCAGCGATTGGTTCGAAACCTCACCCGCTATATTGATAGCTCGCAGGCGGGCATGATAAGAATTGGTCTCAGAGAAATCTTGATCAATGCAATAGAGCATGGAAATCTGGCAATAACCTACGAAGAGAAAAGCAGGGAATTGTCTACTGGTAACTACAGCGAATTCATAGCGCTGCGACAAACGCATCCGGATTATCGCGGGCGGACTGCAACGGTGGACTATAACCTGGACGATTCGGGGGTAATTTACAGAATTCAAGACCAGGGGTCCGGCTTCAATCATGATACGCTGGCCAGTCGCCTGGCGATTCCCGAATCCGGTGAGTTGCCATTGCATGGACGGGGCATTATGATTACACGTAACGCGTTCGACCTGGTGGAATACAATGATAAGGGCAACGAAGTACGCCTTGTGAAGTATTTTCGATAAGCCCAGGGGAGAATTGATCCGTGGAAATGAGACAGAAAGGCACTTTGAAAAGCAGTCAAATTCAAGGTCATGAATGGACTTTCTTGAGCAATCATTTGCATGTCTTACTTTGCCTGTTTCGTGATCCGGAGATGCGTCTTCGCGATGTAGCCCAGCTAGTTAAGATTACGGAGCGTGCAGTACAGGGAATTGTGCTGGATCTGGAAGAGGCTGGCGTACTGCGAAGAATCAAGCAAGGCCGCCGAAATCGCTATGAGATTCATGTAGATCGGATGCTTCGCCACCCGCTGGAGGAGCATGTTCCCATTGGAAAGCTTTTGGAGCTCTTGAGATAAGACCTGCCAGCTGCGGGAGTAAAATCACTATGAGACGGTTCCTTCTTTTGCTTTTGCTCATTTCCCTCGGTTGCCAGAGCGCAGAGCCCAGGGAAAAGAAGGTAACCGTAAATCCGGACGCTACGCCGCATCCGTCCGACAGCAATGTTCCGCAAACTCCAGTACAACCTCAAGTAGCCGATCAGACGATACGGCTGAATGCACAGGAAGCAAAGTTTGTAGAATTGGTAAATGCCTATCGGATCAAGGTGGGATGCCCTGCTCTCATTCTGGATCCAACCCTCGAAAAGTTGGCCCGAAATCACTCCAGGGATATGGCAACAAGAGACTTCTTCTCCCATACAAATCCCGACGGTCAGTCCCCCTTTGACCGAATGCGAGCAGCCGGGATTCGGTATAGCCATGCGGCAGAAAACATCGCACATGGGCAGCGAACGGCGCAGGAAGTGCTCCAGAGCTGGCTGAATTCGGCCGGTCACAAGAAGAATATCGAAAACTGCAAATTGCGTTACCATGGAATTGGTTTCTATGATGTTACAAATCACTGGACCCATGTATTTGCCACGTTTCGATAAACCCGCCGTTCTCCAAAATTTACTAGTTCTATTAATTGGCCTGTAATTTGAGCTGCGTTCCGTAAGTTTCGCACTCTTAAGTTGGAACAATTCTGCCCGACCTCTCCGGGGCCGCGAACTACGGAACTCCGCGAATCGAAAGATCGGACGCTTTTCACTTGAGCCTGAGCCTGTAGCCGGCTGACTGGGCTCGATGGAAAAAAGAATTCTGGGTTCTACCGATCTTAACGTCACTATTGCATGCCTGGGTACCATGACCTGGGGCAACCAGAATGACGAATCCGAAGGCCACCAGCAAATGGATCGGGCCGTGGATGCTGGCATTAATTTCTTCGATACCGCCGAAATGTACGCGGTGCCCCCTTCTCCGGAAACCTACGGAAAGACCGAAACGATTATTGGAAACTGGTTCTCCGCGCGTCCTGGTATGCGCGAAAAAATCATCCTCGCCAGCAAAGTGGCCGGCCGAGGCCTGCGCTGGGTACGCGACGGAAATGCCATTATCGATAGAAAAAACATTCTACAGGCAGTAGAGGATTCGCTCCGACGATTACGCACCGATTACATCGACCTTTATCAGTTGCACTGGCCCAATCGGCCATTTTATCACTTTGGCGGATTCTGGCGATTTAATCCCAGAGAAGAATACGCAGCAAAATCAGTTGAGAACTTCCACGAAGTATTGCAGACCCTGGGCGAATTGGTCCAGGCAGGAAAGATACGCTACTGCGGCCTTTCCAATGAAAGCGCCTGGGGAACGATGAAATATCTGGAGCTAGCCCAGAAGTTCAATCTGCCACGAATGCAGACCATCCAGAATGAGTACGGACTTCTCTATCGCTTGTTCGAACCCGATCTGGCCGAGATCGCCATCCATGAAAAGATATCGCTGCTTGCTTATTCGCCGCTGGCCACCGGTCTGCTAACGGGAAAGTACAGAAACGGAAAAGTACCGGAAAAGAGTCGTTGGAAGCACCAATCCGCGCGCCACAACCAGAGGAATACGCCACAGGCACATGCAGCAGTGGAAGAGTATCTAAAGCTTGCGAAGGAAAATGATCTGTCTCTCAATCAGATGTCGCTGGCATTCGCTGCATCCAGACCGTTCATGACATCCGTAATCATTGGCGCCACGACCATGGAGCAATTAGAGAGTAATATCGCCTCGTTTGACATGACGCTGTCCGATGAAGTTCTGAAGTCCATCGAACAAATCCGACGCGACTATCCAATCCCGTATTGATCTGGAGTAACTATGCAAAACAAAGATTTTCACGGCCGGTTCAATTACTTCGCCAGAGACAATGGCAAAGAAGAAACGATTATACTATTGAGCGGTTTCCAGGACACAGGACGCGGCTTCTATTTTCTCGAAGACTTTCTGTCTAACCGATTTAATCTGCTTTCCATCGATTGGCGGGGCCATGGCGATTCGCCGCCCCTGCCCGATGGCTGGTCCTATTCGGCGGCCTTTCTGCTTACGGACTTAATCCAGTTCGCTGCAGAAGTGGCAGGCCCCCGCTATCATATTCTAGGGCATAGTATGGGATCGGCGTTGGCGGCGCGATATGCCGGTATGGTTCCGGACGAAGTCAAGTCTCTGGTTTTGATTGAAGGTTTTTCGGGAAGATGGCCGCCAGAGAAGGAAGCCGACAGAATGCAGGATTGGGCCAGAAAGCTTCGCAAACAGCGACCGGCAAAGGATTCCTCTTTTCCTTCGGTGGAAGCGGCAGCTGCCATCCTTGCCCGGGCGCATCCGCGAACTCCGGAAGCAAATCGCCTGAAGCTTGCCGAACTCTGGACGAACGAAGGCGAAGACGGACGCTTTCGTTGGAAGCATGATCCTAATCTCCGCTCGCGTATGTTACCCATTCCCTTCCCTCCCGACTTGAGTCGCGAGTTCTGGAGACGGGTAGAATGCCCGGTGCTCTTTCTGTACGGAAAGCACAGTGACCTGAGACCGCCGGAAGATCAGATAGACGAGATTTTGTCGCATTTTACCAGCCTGGAATCGAAGGAGCTGGATAGCGGACATAATCCGCACCAGGAGATGCCCGAAACAACGATGGAAATACTCGATTCCTTCTATAGAAAGGCAGGGCTGTAGAGAGAAAGGCAGGCCTCTAAAGCCATC
>JAGRNC010000236.1 GCA_020440935.1 Leptospiraceae bacterium
GAGCTTGACGGGTGAGCTGATTGAACGAAATGCCTTCACTCAAGAATGTGAAGATGCCGAGCATTAAGCCCTGGAGTGCGATTAGACCATGCGTGACCGTGCCGAATGCCAGGGCCTCCTCCTTTAACGGTACCCAGGGCGAAAGCGCCCATATCGCTACCTGGTGATACAATCCAATGCCTCCAGGGGATGATGGAAGGAGTGTGGCAAGGTTTAACATACTCACGAGCAGAACAATCCCTCCCGGGGGAATGCCGAGACCAAAGGCAGTAGTCCACGCATAGCTTCCTGCCATATGACAGACCCAGATGCCCACGGTCCATAGAAGTATCTGTAACAATCTGAAGGAGGACTGAAAGCTCTGCAAACCCTTTACAATCCGATCCAGTAATCCCTCAAGGAATCTTCGTGGTCCCTCTGGAAATCCACCGATAACCCGAAGCCGAATCCACTCTCGGGAGTTCACACGGTAGAGTAAGAACAGTCCCAGGAAAATTCCCCCGAGGATTGATGCGACGAGAATTAAGGCCGATAACTCAATGGCAGCGACAGTCAACAGCAACTGCAGAGAAAACGCGGCCAACAGGAGTACGACTGTGAAATCGATGAGGCGCTCCACGAAGAGCACTGAAAGCACCTGGATCCTCGACTGGTTCGTTTTGCGGGCCATCAGAAATGATCGAATGAGATCGCCTATGCGAAGGGGAATATAGTTGTTAAAAAAGATCGAACTCGATACGGAGGAGAAGGCATCCCGATAACTGACTACTCCTTCGTCAGAGAGTTCTACTTTCCACCGAAAGGCCATGCAGCCGACGGCCGCAAGCTGCAATAGGAATCCCAGTAGAATATATCCAGGGGATGCCTGCTTCATTTCACTCCAGAGCAAATCCCATCGAATACCCGCAAATGCGAGATATAGGCAGCCAATGGTGACGAGCGCTCCAACGAGCATGAACACTTTCTGGCCTACTCTGAGCCTTCTTACCTGGGAGGAATCTGTTTCAATCATCCGATGTAGTGTGCTTCCTCAGAACGAAAATATCTCGGTCGACACGATACCCGTTTCGTCCTGGCGCCTGTGCCACAAAACGCTTCTGCAACTGCATCGTCCTTGATATCTGGAACTCCGACTCAACTCTTTCGTGCTGTTCCCCGTTGAGGACGAGCCACGCTCCTGATGAAATTGCCAGCGAAGGATCCTGTGCCAAGCATTCAGAAGCCGTCATGCGGTGCGTCGCCAAAGACTCGGAAACCAGAGGCACATCTCGTTCACAGAGATAGACTGCCGCTTCGGAGCCAATAATCTCCTGAATTCTGGATTGAAGATCGTGTATGTCCGCTTCGAGAGCCCTGCGTTCCTTGTAGACTTTCCACACTGGCGCGATGGAAGCATTGTTTTGCGTCACGATTTGGGCGAGAACCAGAAGGCCGAACACAGCTTGTAGAATTCGGAAGTTTCGCCATTGGGGCCCTGATTGATCGTCGGTAGGTCGCGGTAGAACTCCGGCCGAGGCGCTAACGGCGAAAATGACGATCAAGAAAATCATCACCATGGCCGCATCCATCACTTTCGTCACGAAGAGGAACAGCGGTATCACCAGACAAATCAAAAAGAGCACCAACTCGCGGACGGGCATATCCAGTGAACTCGCCGACCGTTTTCGATTGTAGATTCCAAGAGCGCCGAGGAGCAAAAAGGGAATTCCAATCAAACCGTCTGCTCTGGCTTGCTCCAACCATTTTCCGAGATTACCGATGACCTGGGTCAAATGAAAAGACTCGCCTCCACGTCCGAAATCGCCGCCGGCCGCAAGATTGTACTGCGAAAAGTGGGCAAATGATACGATTAATTGCTCAGGAGCAAAAAGGAGAGGAAGGTAGAAAACAAGCAAAGCAATAGAATAGGGCGCTGCGATCCGAAAAAATGCGACAGGGAAGCGAAGCCCGGGCCACTTTCCACGTTCGTAGCCCTTTGAGAGCAGGTAGCCGCCCCAGAACACCAGGCCCACTATGACGAGACCGAACCAGAAGGAACGTGCAGAATGGAGCGAAGCGAAGAGCTCGAAATAAGTGATGGAAAGGCCCGGGACTCTGGCCAATAGCGATGGAATGGTCTCCCCGGCTACAAGGGCTTTTTCGATTGTGCCAAGCACGCTGGATACAACAATGATCGCCAGCAGGATTGGAACAGCCATTGTTAGCGCAAAGTACACCGGCTTGCGATCCCAGGTATCCCCTCCACTTCTGGAAAGTCTCCCCAATTCGATCCAGAGTGCAGGAAAGATTAAAAATGCGCTAAACCATTTTACAGCTGTACCTAGGGCCGCCAGACTAAGGCCAGCCAAAAGGTAGGCGTATGGCCCTCCCTTTCTGTAACGAAACAGAAACACTGCCCCGGCGATAATACAAAGCAAAACGACGTTGGGGCCTGGCTTCACAAAGCCCAGATATATAGCCGCAGCAGGCGAGAATAGAACTACCAGTAGCAAGGAACCAAGAGCCAGATAGGCCCGGCGTCCAATAAGCCAATGCCCCATAATGAGCAACGCTGCGCAAGCGCAGAGGATATGAAAGATCGACAGGAAATAGTAAGCATGCAGGGGAGTAGACTTCAGTCCCAGATACGTCGCTCCATTATAGGCAATAGCCAACCATTTCAGCTCCGATCCATAGTCCATGATCTGAGTGTTCATCAAACCGACGTCCGCCATTCCGATGTCTACGGAAGCGAAATGTGCTGCCTGGTAAATTAGATCATGGTCCACATAAGCAAGCCAATCGAAACTTTTGATCGAGAGAACCGCAAAATGCAACTGCAGCAAGAATAGGGCGGCAATAGTGAGATACAATGCGCCCACGGAAGCGATGGATGCTGTTCTATTATCTGGCAATGTAAGTAGTTCCTACGTTAAAGTGGGATACCTCGAAAGGTTCAGGCCCTATGCTTTTGCTCTGTGGCTCTCCCTGATGATTCTCGCTGCTCGGCGGGCTCGACGGATTGGATAGCCGGGGTACACCGATAGCATGATGAGCGAGTCCTCCAGTTCGCGAACGCGGGGGCAAGGAGCCGCGTATTGCTGAAAGGCAGGCAAAGAAGCGCAGTCTCGATAATAGTATTTTCTGCAGTCAATACCGGCGGATTGGAGCCTTAAGAACAGTTGATCGCGGTCCTCGGCAAGAACTGGAAATTCGAGCATTGGATCGCTTTCAAGGACGGGTTCGCACGGAACAACGATGCCCTCAAGGCCACCTAATTGCTCGCTATACAAACGTGCCAGCGCCACTCGCTTAAGTCGGTCGCTTTTTTCGCGCTTTAATCCACGCAGGATCATGGCGCACTGTACATCGCTGATTCGCAGCTTGTATGAATCGGGCAACTCTGTCTTGAGTGCAATGTCTTTGTCCGGGCGAATCAGGAATTCAATCCAGCGGACCTGGTTCTTGTAGCCGTACGCAAAGAAATGATGAAAAAACAAGGTCCAGGTAATAGGATGAGTAATCGTCTCTATGATAAGACTATAAATAAGAGCCTTGAATATCTGCATTCGCGTGATGGACGGATACCCAGCATCAACCTGTTCAAGGTGCTCAATCATCGAGGAATCGCGGCTTGCAACAGCTCCGCCAAAGAAAGTACTCACATTCTTCATTCGCCCGAAGCTAAAGAAAGAGTACTCTCCTATTGCGCCCAGTTTGCTCCCTCGATAACTACCTCCGAAGGCTATGGCACAGTCTTCCAGCAGTGGAATTCCGGATTTCTTGAGTAGTGCATGGATTCCGGCAAGGTCCGGCGCGGCCTGGTGGTAATGTGTTACCAGAGCTGCCACTACGTTCTTCTTCTTCCGCAATGCTTTTGAAAAGGATCCCAAACCGGGATGTAAAGACTCTCCATCCACATCGATGAAGCGGGGAATACCGCCGGCAGCAATGACCATGTTGACAACGTCGAACAGGGTGTAGGGCGACATCAGGACTTCCTGACGGCCGGTTCGGCGAATCAGCTCATTGAGAACATGATAAATTCCCACTCTACACTGATTGAATACCACCACCTCTCTTTGTAGATCGGCGGCCAGCGTCTGCTCAAGCGTCTGCCTTGTGCCGCGGTAACGGCGAAAGCCTAAAATGTAGACAAATGCCTGCAGGTACTGCAAAAATCGTGTATAAAGCCGAAAGCGTGGATAGATCATTCTATTTACTCATTAACCGACGGCAAACGTGGTCGGAAATCCTCATTGCGTTCGCCATTATCGTAAGCGAGTTATTTTTGGCCGGAAGTGCAGAAAAGTTGGCTGAATCGATTATAGACAGTCCCGGAAGATCGTGGAGTTCCCCCCATTTGTCCGACTCAAAGGGCCCAGGAGCTAGCTTCATTGGAAAGCTTCCCGAATAGTGGATAGCTCCTCCGTATTTTAAGGGCTTGATGAGAGCATTATGGGTCAGGGCCCCCAGGGAGCGCAGGATCTGCGGAAAGCCCCGGATTAGATCTTTCGAGACCTCCGTGGCAGGACCCCGGAAAAAGATTCGATCATCATCGCCAAGGCTAACCTTTGCTGAGCCTGCACTGTCTGCGGGCAAGTACAACTGCATGGCCAGAAGGGCTGAAGAGATGTGCCTGGAAAACCGAATGGCTTCAGGTATTGCAAGGGGGAAGGATCTCACAACATCTGTGCGTCGCAGGCCATTCAATTCGATAATCGTTCCCTGCATCCTGATCTCCTTATCCCAGACGCAATTAAGTTGGACAAGGTTAAAGGT
>JAGRNC010000237.1 GCA_020440935.1 Leptospiraceae bacterium
ACTCAGCCTTTTGAAAATGAACTCGGGAATGTTGCGAATAATCAGCATGATCCAGCGCCACATCCAGAGAGTGTAGAGGACATTCTTCTTCTTTTTAACTGCCTTTAAGATGTCCCGGGCCACCTTATCGGGTTCTGCAGTAATGGGACCAGGTAAAGGCATGCCCGTCGTCATCGATGTGTGGACGAAGCCAGGTTTCACGGTAACAACATGCACACCATGGGCAAACAGATAGTTTCGCAATCCGGAAAGATAGGCAGTTAGCCCCGCTTTGGCCGATCCGTAATGATAGTTGCTCTGGCGTCCGCGATCGCCGGCCACCGAGCTTACTACCGCGATGGTTCCTTTGCCCGCCGCTTTCATTGCTTCGGCGATTGGATTGATGGCCTGTACAACGCCGGTATAGTTCGTGGTTAGAATGCGGTCGGCCACGCCCGCATCCGATCTGGCATCGTCTTCGTTGAGCATGATTCCAGCGAAACAGATGGCGAGTTCAGGAATTCCGTCCAGCGATGCCAGCTTCTTTCGCAGGTTCGAATCCATCAGGTCGATTGTTAGTAACTCTGTGCGAATCGAATAACGAATGGAAAGGTCAGAACACTGGTCGCGCAGATCTCTGGTATTCCGTCCTGCCAATACCAGATTCCAACCCTCACTTGCCAGTAACCTCGACATCGCCTGGGCCATATCGGAAGAAGCTCCGATGATTAACGCCTGTCCAGAAACGATCTCAGGATTCTGTGAATTCTTTTTTGCCATCTTCGCACCAGGATTGTATTGTAAGGCATCCGGGCAATTGAATTAGTGTGTTGTCCTCCATCGGTGCCAGGAATTTATCCACGGGGCCTTCCACGTTTCTTCCACTATAAAACAGAGACTGCGCAAATTCCTCTCATTGTCTTCTGCGTTCCGACCCGGAAAACTGGATATTGTCCGAACAATATGAGACATAATCCCGACGCGCAAAAGGGAGTTCTCGCGAAGTACGATGGCTAGTATTACATTAAATAACTCCAATGGCGACTGGTGGAACCAGGTCCAGAGCGAATTGAAGTCGCACCTACCAGGGCTGTTCTTTGAGAACTTTATTGAGCCGCTAACGTGCGAAACAATTCAGGACCATTCGCGAGTCTTATTGCGCGCTGCCGATGATAAGAGCGCCCAGCATATTGAGCATCGTTATGGCGATCTCATGCGTTCGGTGATCCAACCCTTTTTGCCTGTGGGATTTTCTCTGGAATTTGGATCGGGAGTTGCGGGCAATAGCTCGCTCAAGCCCTCGGATCATGCGCATGAGCATGTCATCGAAGAAGGACCGGCCTTCATCTGCGATGCCGCTATGCGGCCGGTCATCGAGAGCCTTAGATCCTGCACATGGAAGGGCATTCAGTTTATCCATGGACCGTCGGGGTCTGGAAAGACCATGCTGGGCCGCAAGTGTGTACAACAACAGGGCGGTCGGTACTATTCTCTCGAGGAGTTTATGGTATCGTTCGCAGCTTCGTCCAGGGATGGCAGCCTGCTAGACTGGAAGAAGCAGCTACACGGAACAAACCTTGTGGTCCTGGATGATCTTCAATTTCTGCGGCAAAAAGCCGTGCGGACATCGGAGCAATTGCGATCTTTGATGGACTCCGCATTACAGAATCGACTGCAGTTGATCTTAATGGCCGATGTGCCCGCCGCACAGCTGGATTGCGGCGCAGACATTCGCTCCCGCTTACTGGAAGCCCGCCCGATTCAGTTGAATTACCTGAATGCCCCGGCCCGGAAGGAAATGCTACGCGAGCTTTGCTCGCACTGGAATCTAACCATAGCCGAGGATTCGCTCCACTACATCGCAGAGAACGTTTCCGGGGACCATCGTAAGCTGCAGAATGCATTGCACCGCCTGGCCATTCAGGCGGACCGACCCACCGATCTGGAATGGCTTACTTCCGAGCTCTCGGATCTTGTGAAAAGCCCTGTTTCCGTAGAGCCATCCAGGGTGCTAAGTGTGGTCTGTCGTTTTTATGGGGTGCATCCGGATCTGTTGTCCACGGATGCAAGAGATCGAAAGACCGTGCGGGCCCGTCATCTCAGCGCCTATTTTCTTTATCGCCATTGCGGCCAGACGTTAAGCGAAATTGCAGCCATCCTGGGCCGGAAGGACCATTCGGCGGTGCTCTATGGGATTAAGAAGACGGAAGAGTTATTTAAGCAGGATCTATTTCTTGCCCGGCAGGCATCCGAGCTCGAGCGGGAAATCTGCCGCTAAAGCTCGGAGCAGCGAAAATACTCCAGACTCCTCCGTCCATCCGCGCTGGCCCGTATGGGTCTGTCTCTGGTCCCCCCTTTATGCATTTTTTCCGCCGGACGATTATTACGACCATTGCGTCTATTATAAGAGAGATTCGGTGTTGGTTTCGGTCTCCGGGCATCAAGTTGCCGACAATAATACCGAACATCTCTTAGAGGTACTCATGCAATCACTCCAGTGGCCCATTACCCTAGATTTCAGGAAAGTAGTCCTGCCGGTCGCTCTGACAGCCTCCCTGCTCAGCCTTTGTCTGCCCCTGGCACTGCAGGCTGCGCCCCAGCGCCCCACGACTGTGGATGCCCGCGCTACCTATTTTGCAAAAACTCAGGTATGGTACCTGAACACCGACGGTAAACGTATTGTGTGGTATGCCAATGGCCAGCTGAAGGCGCAGGGTCCCTATTCTGGCGATGCAAGGCAGGGGCACTGGATTTTTTATCATTCCAATGGAAAGAAGCAGGCCGAGGGTAACTTTGAAAAAGGACGAATGGTAGGTACATGGACAATGTACCACTCCAACGGGAAAAAAGAATCCGAGGGCGAATACAAGAATAACTTTAAAGACGGCTTATGGGTGCTGTACGACGAGTCCGGAATCAAAACGAGCGAGGCCACTTACAAGGGCGGATTCAAGCACGGCCCATGGACTGAGTATTATCCCGGTGGCGGCGTCTTCTTCAAAGGTAGCTATGCCTGGGACAAGGCAGATGGCCAGTGGACTTACTATTTTCGATCCGGTCAGCTTTACCAATCCGGTAACTTTACGGCAGACGCTCGAACCGGGGTCTGGAAAATCTGCATCCAGCCTGGCGGACCATGCGGTCAGGAAACCTTCCAGTCGCAGGGGGCTCCGCAACTATCGGGGTTGGATAGCACCACTCCCGCAGCGAACAATACCGACGATCCTGCAGACCTGCTGGATTCCATGGAATCCACCAAAGGTGTGCCACCCTCCATGGACGGTAAGTGGAGCAACGATCTCTGAGTTACTGGAGATTTTGCATCCGGTAAGGTCGACCTACCAGTCAGAAGCCTGGGCGGCCTTTCCGGAATGGAATCGCGATGGCGGCCAGTGGACTTGACGGAATTTTCCCCGGCCTTCGCGATCGCAGATCAATACAAATACGGCTGCTCGAACGGTCTACATTCATAGTGGCGCATGGGCGCAGAATTCGGCGCAAATTCTATGATTCGGACAAACTGCTGATTGCTCGAAATGCACTTTTTGCATAGAAAGGGCATGGGAGTGAGTTCGCAATACTGCGCATCCCAGATCTCATAAGCCTGTACAATAGTCTTGGTCCGGGCAGGAGTTGTGTGCAGGTCCTCGGAAAAATCGAGGGCCGGCGTTTCCGGCATTTGGGGCAGCGATGAGAAATCCTCCGCCCCGGCTGTAGTAAACGGCAGGGCCATCAGCGCCAGAAAAACGGCGAACCGGAGCGGCCTGGCGGTAGCTTTTTGTTTACTGCACGGGCGGTCTGGCATTCGGTATACCGGATGTATCGGTTTCCTCACGTTCATATTCTCGACTCGGATCAGTTTTCCCATGAGGATCTTGAATTCATCATGGAATATACGCGCAGAATCGAGGACATGGGAAAAAAGGTCTTCGGACTTCTAGAGGGCGAGGTACTGGCGTCGCTCTTTTTCGAATCCTCCACTCGCACCCGGCTCAGCTTTGAAACGGCAATGAATCGCCTGGGCGGACGTGTAGTATCTACCGTAGGGTTCCAGTTTTCCTCCATTAGCAAAGGCGAGACCCTTTACGATACAATGAAAATGATCGAGGCCTACGCAGACATTGCAGTTATCCGTCATCCCGGTGAAGGTAGCTCAAGAATTGCAGCGGCGGCCGTAAATGTTCCGGTCATCAACGCCGGCGATGGGGCCGGTCAACATCCCACGCAAGCGCTATTGGATTTGTACACGATCTTCAAAGAAAAAGGCACTCTGGAAGGGCTGAAAGTCGCCTTTGTGGGAGATCTAAAGTTTGGCCGAACGATTCACAGTCTGGTTAAACTTCTGGCCCATTACAACGTTGAAATGATCTTCATTGCCCCTCTGGACCTGGCCCTTCCCGAATCGTACCGAAAAGATCTGCGTAATCACGGAGTAGTATTTGAGGAAACCGAAGATATTAAGGCTCTCTGGGATTGCGACGTCGCTTATGTGACTAGAATTCAGGAAGAGCGTTTTGTAGATCGAAACGAGTACCAGCGACTGAAGGATAGCTACAGCATTAATCGAGCATTTGTGCTGGCCTCCCGGAAACCCACTCTCATCATGCATCCCCTGCCCCGCGTCGCTGAGCTTTCCACCGATGTGGACGATCTGCCCAATGCAGCCTATTTTCGCCAGGCAGCCTACGGAGTTATCGTCCGGATGGCATTGCTCTGCATTTGTCTCGGTAAAGAAATGCCTTGATGCCGCAATCGGATGCAACGACGCCTTATTTCTCGC